>DGTW01000107.1 GCA_002393835.1 Treponema sp. UBA4326 | reverse complement strand
GAGTTTTTAGACGGTCTGGGGGGGGGATAGCCTGCCCCTTCTTCCTTTGTTCCATGTCTTTCCGTATATGACTATTCCTCTCCAATATATGATAAAAAAGTTCTTGACACAGTTTTAAAATTATATGTAAAATTTTATGTTGGTTCATTATATTTTTGTGTCAGGAGAAAACATGAAAAAACAAATCGTATCTCTGGTCACTACAGGCTTTGTGACTATGGGCTTACTTTTCTCATTTGCTTCGTGCTCTCAAGAGGGAGACACGAACAACTATTACATCCTTTCAGACTCTGCAAAAGAGGAAAACAAAAATTTTGAAAGCGTTTCCATTCCCCTTGTGTCAAGAACGGACGACAATGTTGTGACCACGGTTTTCGCCCGTGTATATGACAAAAACGAATATATTCCATACACAGGTGTCCGCTATTGGCTGGAATACGTCTGCGACGTAAAAATCGAAGGCATGAGCTATTCTGACGGAGAATACACAATAATGGGAACGGCGCTGGGAAAATCTTTTCCGCTTGTGGTCAACGTCAAAGACAGCTCGATTTACTGTCCGACATGGACGGGCTTTTTCGATCCGGAACCAACATTGAAGTTTGGCTCGGCGACGATGCTTGACTCAAAGAAATTGTTCGAAGGGCAAAAAGCCGCCACGTTCAACCTTGGAAAATACGGCTTTAAGATTTACGGCGGAATTGACGACGCCTACGCACCCGTTTGCGTGGTGAACCAACTTTTTACCGCCGCGCTCAAGGGCGCGCAATTTCTTTTCAACGGAAAAAAAATTTACCAATACAGCGGAACTGAAAACTACACGACCTTTAAGGACAGCCCTTGGTATGCGGACTTGAACAAGCGTCCCGCTGCCTTGGTTGAGGCTTCGTACAACTTGCTTTGCTTTGTCCACGACAACCTTTACGGCCGCCCCGGCTACTACGGCTTTGCCGACAACGGAAAAGGCTACGCAAAGGCGGATGTCGTCGCGGCCGCGGACATGATGCCCCTTGACACTTTGCTTACGGTGTACGACTCCGACACAAAGGCCCTGCTAAAGTCGGCGAATTATCCCGACTACCTAAAGGGCTTGGCCGGGCTGGCCTGTTACACTTACGGCGACCAACACGCGAACGTAAATTGGAAAGACTTTTTAATGTTTGACAATGCGGAAATAAAAAACGCTGTCAACGAAATAAAAGAGAACGGCTGCAGCGGCAAGTGGAAATACGACAGAAAGAAAAGCTCCATAGACCAAAGCAACAGCCTGAACTGGTGGCGAAAGCAAAAAGGCATAGTGGACGAAGACGGCGAGCTAAAAGACGGCAAGGATTTGGAGCTTATAGACGACGGAAAAACGCTCATTATCCGCTTTGACTCTTTTGACCTTGACCAGACTGGCGCTTGGAACAATTATTACGCCTCCGCCACTTCCGAGCCAAACCCCGACAGCGTGACTCTTCCCGACGACACAATCGCGCTCTTCTACAAGGCCTGCTATTACATCTTGCATAGCAAGGCTGGATACGAAAACGTCACCACAATCCTCATCGACGACTCGTGCAACGGCGGCGGCGCCAAGTTTGCGCTGCAGTACATTCTTTACCTAATAACAGGGCGCGGCGACGTCTATTACGACGACGTCCACACAGGCGGAAAATTCCACGAAATCACAAAGACCGACCTAAACCTTGACGGAAAGGTTGACGCCGACGACGAGAGTTTCCGCGCGAAACTTTTTGGAACAAGGTCGCTCACCTGCAAAGGCCTCAACGTCGCAATTTTGACTTCGTTTGACTCCTTCTCTTGCGGAAACGCCTTGCCTTTCTTTGCGCGCGAGCAAGGAGTGAAGGTTATCGGCGAGCGTTCCGGAGGCGGAAGCTGCCTTGTCGGAATGGGCATAACGGCTGACGGATTTCCCTATAGATATTCACGCAACAGCCGCCTCTGCGCCCAAGACTTTAGCAAAAGCACCGAAGGCGGCGCCGATTTGGACAAGCCGCTCATGAACGGCGACAGCTACGAATGGTTCTACGACTACGACACCCCAAGCTCAAGCCATCTTATCGCCGTGCTAAAGGAACTTTTTGGCGGAGCGTATTAAAACATTTCATTTTCTTCGCTTTTTTGCTATAATTCCAGGCATGGCACAGAACACAATCGGAAGTATATTTAAAGTAACTACATTCGGCGAAAGTCATGGTTCAGGCTTGGGCTGCGTTGTTGACGGAGTCCCGGCCGGAATTAAAATCGACGAAGACCGCATTCAGCTCGCCCTTGACAGGCGAAAGCCCGGCCAGTCTTTTGGCGGCAAGAACAACGCTTCGGTCACAGCCCGAAAGGAAGACGACAAGGCCGAAATTTTAAGCGGAATTTTTGAAGGCAAAAGCGAAGGCACTCCGATTGGAATCGTAATCAGAAACACAAGTCAGCACTCAAAGGACTACGGAAATCTGGCAACCACATTCCGTCCCGGGCACGCTGATTTTTCTTTCTATTCAAAATACGGCTTCCGTGACTATCGTGGAGGCGGCCGGTCAAGTGGAAGGGAAACTGCGGCCAGGGTTGCAGCCGGAGCCATTGCCCTCCAGGTTCTGGAAAATCTCTGTGACATAAAAATCACGGCCTACACTGAGCGGGCTGCTGGAGTTTCAATAAGCAAAGTAGATTTTGGCGAGATTGAGCAGAACGCCCTTCGTGCCCCAGATAACGAGGCCGCCGCAAAAATGAACGAAAAAATCGAGGAAATCCGCGCAAACAAAGACTCTGCCGGCGGCATCATCGCCTGTAGAGTTTCGGGAATCCCAGCAGGACTTGGAGAGCCAGTTTTCGGAAAACTTGACGCAGAGCTTGCAAAGGCCATTTTGAGCGTGGGTGCCGTAAAAGGAATTGAATTCGGAGCGGGCTTTGCCGCCAGCGATTTAACCGGAAGCGTAAACAACGACAATATGAGAGCCTCTCACGACGGAAAAGTTCACTTTGAAAGCAACAATGCCGGTGGAATCATCGGCGGAATCTCAAACGGAAACGACATTTTCTTCCGTGTTGCCGTTAAGCCCGTTCCAAGCATTTTCCAGAGCCAGAAAACAATTTCTGTGGACGAAGCGGGCAAGTATACAGACTGCGACCTTGTAATCGAAGGCCGCCATGATGTCTGCCTCTGCCCGAGAATCGTTCCCGTAATCGAGGCCATGACGGCCATTGTGCTGGCGGATTTGATGCTGCAGGGACGAGCGAGCAGGGTGTAGGGGGGAGACTTCTATCCCATTCACTGTAAATTTCGATGATAATGAAGTTCTAGGAGAGAATGCTGGAGAGGATTTTTATCCCATATCATGTGCGATTTTATCCCGAATTTGTACCGAATTTAAGCCAAAATTTCATGTTTTTTGAAGATTTCATCTTGATGAAATGGATGACTTTATCTTGATAAACCGGATGCATTCATCTTGATGAATTAGGTATGTTCATCTTGATAAAGCTATCAGTTTCATCAAGATAAAATGGTGAGGTCATTTTGATAAACTTCCGGGGCTGTCTTGATAAACTGGTGAAAACTCTTTTTTTTACTCGGTTGTTTCCGACTCGGTTGAAAACCGAGTAAAAATGCTTACTTAATCATTCTGTTTTTGTCATTGTTTCTGCTATATTCAGTAGGATTTTTTTGTCTCGCATGGATAATTTTGAAAATAAATGAAGAAGACTCTTGATGTTTTTGCCATCAGACTCGTTATCTTTTGGAAGTTTTTCACCGGTAACCAAGTATTCGACAGAGACACCAAGAACTTTTGCGATTTTTACGGCTGTATCTGCGGACGGCGAAGACCCTAAGCGAATGCCCTTTCCAATATTAGATGCAGTGATGTTGACTTGCTCAGCCAAAGCCTTGTTTGTCATGCCTAAACAATCCAATTCAAAGGCAACATTATCCCAAAAAGACATGCAATCATTATGTCTTTTTTTCCGTTTTTTTATTTAAAAATGGAAAAATGTTTATACTCGTGTTACAATAAATGGAATATAGTTTATTTTAAGCTGAAAACTATATGAAAATTTTCCACTCGATATTCATCGTAGGAGGTTTGCGTATGCGTAAGGGATTTTTTATCTTTGCGGCAATTTTTACATCAGTTATATTCAACTCTTGTAAAGAAGTTGAGACTGAGTATGTAGACAGAATTGTCGAGGTTGAGAAAGAAGTTTTCAAATACAAGGATAAGAACTATGTCTCTGCGGTCACTTTTATGGCGGTAAAAGAACAAGATAGCGTGAAAGTTACGATGACCACGGAAACTGAAGGTGCTAGAATTTTTTATACCACAGATGGAAGTGCTCCGAGTAAAAATAGTTCAGTTTTTAATGGTGCAGTTTATATTTCTGAGGACACAGAGTTTAAGGCAATCGCAGTAAAAGAAGGAATCGAGAATAGCCCTGTTTCCACGGCATATATTTCGATAACCGAAAAAGAAGTCATAAACTATTTGAACTATGTGGATTCCGTAACATTCACTACGGAAGAAAAAGACGGAGCAATAAAACTATCTCTTTTGACCGCCACAGCAAATGCAAAAATCTACTATGCTCTTGGTGGTTCTCTTCCCACAAAAAACAGCTATGTCTATGAAAGCCCGATTGTTCTGACGGAAAACACTACGATAAAAGCAATCGCAGTAAAAGAGGGAATGGAAGACAGTCCTGTTTCTTCTGCTATAGTCTCAATCACAGAAAAAACAGTTGTTGAAGTGCAGACCAAAATAAGGGAAGTTGAGAAAATCGTAGAAAAAGAAGTGCCTGTTGAAGTGGATAAAACTTATGCTTCAGCGGTCACATTCAGTACTGAAGCAAAAAATGATGGTTCGGTTTCAGTTACACTTTTCAGCACGACAGATGAGGCTACTATTTATTACACAACGGACGAAACAACCCCGACCACTGAAAGCTTGACTTATGAAAATCCGATAGAACTTACTGAAAGTACGACGATTAAGGCGATTGCCGTTAAAGATGGAATTGAGAACAGTCCAGTTTCCTGTGCTAGAGTTTCTATTGAAACAAAAATAGTTGAAGTTGAGGTTAAAGATGAGATAGCTCCTTCGGCAATTAGTGCTGAAAGCCTTACAGCTGTGGCAAGTGAAAAGAGCGTTTTCCTTGAGTGGGTAAATCCTGATGATGAGGATTTTTACGGTACCCAAATTACATTTTCCCCAGCGTGTGAAAAGGTTAGTCAGCCAATAATTGTAAAAGGCAGTGCGACTCAGAATGCAAGCGTTTATATCAACGGACTAGAAAACGACATAACTTATACTTTTACACTGGTTTCATTGGATAAAATGTTAAATGAAAGTCAAGGTGTAACCGTAAGCGCAATGCCTGTCGTGGCCGATAGAAGCGTTCCTATGAAAATTGAGCTGACAATCTCAGAAGAGCTGAGCAACACCACCGTTCCTGTTACGGTAAAAGTCACCAGTACGGATAGTATTAAAAAGGTCATTTATAAGAGAAACGGAAGCGAAAGTCCTGCAAAACTCCTCGCCGATAGCGAAGCCTTGCCATGCGTGCGAGTGAATGAAAGTGACGATACTCTTTGGACATTTTTTGCCGATGAAAAAGACTGGTGGACAGTCGCATCACTTGATGAAATGGGAAGAGAAGAAACGGCACAGATTTACGCCAAGACAATCGATAAAATTCCGCCAGCGGAAGTTACCAATGTGAACTCAACTTATATTAAGAGCATTGGAAAGGCTGAGATAACATGGAACGATCCTGCGGATTCTACGGAAGATTACGACAGCCCCTTTGACCATGTGCTCATAACTTATACGAAGGATAATGAAACTGAAATCCATACAGTTGAGGAAACCTTTGCCAAAGGAAGTGAAGCTGGTCTTATCGGTAATATTGATGCTTCTGCAGAACTTTATGTGTTTACGATTCACACTGTGGATAAGCTGGGAAATATAAGCGAAGGAAAAATCTCACGCCTTTATGTTTCGAAGTCTGTGAATGCGACTGCGAGTGATGTCGTGACTAAAATCAAAGGAATGACACAAAGCGGAACTGTAAAAGTTACGGGAGATATAAGTGGTATTTTTTTAGAGGACATTTGTAGTGCAATAAAAGAAAAGACTTTTGGAATTGCTCTTGATTTTGAGAAAACTACTGGTGTGACATCTATTGGAGCCTATACCTTCAAAGAATGTACAAACTTGACGAGCGTGGTAATACCAGCAGGGTGTGCATCTATTGGAACTGAGGCTTTCTCTGGTTGTACAAACCTGACGAGCGTGGAAATTCCAGAAGGTGTCATGTCTATTGGGGAAAAAGCCTTCGCTAGTTGTAGAAGTTTGACGAGCATGGTAATTTCTGCAGGGTGTACATCTATTGGGGAGTATGCCTTTAGTTATTGCGAAAGTCTGGCAAGCGTGGTAATTCCAGAAGGTGTCACATCAATTGGAAAGGAGGCTTTCAAAAATTGTAGGAGCCTAACAAGCGTAGTAATTCCAAACGGCATCACATCTATTGAATATGAAACTTTCTCTGGTTGTACAAGCTTGACAAGCGCAGTAATTCCAGAAGGGTGTACATCTATTGGAAAATATGCCTTCCATGATTGTGAAAGTCTGACAAGCGTAGTAATACCAGACGGATGCACATCTATTGGCGATTCAGCTTTCTCTGGTTGTTGGAAATTAGCAAACATTGTAATACCTGAAGGTGTGACTTCTATAGCAAGTAATGCCTTCAGTAGTTGTGCAAGCCTGACGAGCGTGGTAATACCAGAAGGATGTACATCTATTGGAAAAGATGCTTTCAGACAATGTTCAAAACTTACAAGCGTAGTACTTCCCGAAGGGGTGACATCTATTGAAGGATATACCTTCTGGGGATGTACGAGCTTGACAAGTGTGGTAATTCCAGAAAGTGTTACATCTATTGGAGATTCTGTCTTCAAAGATTGTACAAGCCTAACGAGCGTGATAATTCCAGCTAGGTGCACATCTATCGGAGATGATGTCTTCAGAAAGTGTACAAAATTAACGAGCGTGGTAATTCCAGAAAGCGTCACATCTATTGGAAAAGAGGCTTTCAGAGAATGTTCAAAACTTACAAGCGTGGTAATTCCAGATGGTGTCACATCTATTGGTGAGGGAACCTTCTATGACTGTACAAGTTTGACGAGCGTGGTAATACCAGAAAGGTGTACATCTATTGGAAACGAAGCGTTCAGAAACTGTAAAAAACTAACGAGCGTGGTAATACCAGAAAGCGTAACAACAATTG
>DGTW01000357.1 GCA_002393835.1 Treponema sp. UBA4326 | reverse complement strand
AGGTTACATCTGCAAACTGGCTCCCGGTCGCTTATGCGCGGAGCAAAGGAATATCTTTTTAATAAAAATGCTTTCGCAAGAACCGAATTTATGCTCCGCCGAGAAGCCTCGTCGTTCGCAAAGCTCACTTTGTGTCATAACAACAGAAAGAATCTACACCATCGGCTTCAATGCTCCGCAAAATCCGAACCTTGCTTTCGCATTTTTATGCATATTGTATTCAGATTTGCTGTAAAAACAGATTGTGCGAGTGAAAATGGTGCTTGGGACAGCGTCTGAGCGTGCGAGCCGAAGGCGAGTCAGATACAAAATACGCTCAGCTAGCTGGCCCTTCAGCGCCATTGAAACGGGAACGAATCTGTTTTTACAACTACAAATACCGAACTGTTTCTGTGTTCTAAGAACCTGAATATTGACACTCCGATTTTCTGCGACTATAATCTAGTCGAAAAATATGTAGAAATCTACAATTTTGGAGATTAGTTTATGATGAATCGCCCGAAATATCTTAAAAGGCTCGTAAATGCGAAGTGGAACGGCTTTCCCAAAATCATCACGGGAATCCGCCGTTGCGGAAAGTCATATCTTTTAAAAGAAATCTTCCGAACGTATCTCATAGAAAACGGCGTGACTGAAAAAAACATCATCTCGCTTGAATTTGACGACGCGAAAAATGCCCCGTACCGAAATCCGCTTGAACTGAACAAATTTATCCTTGAATCTTGCGCTGACAAAAACGAGCAGTTTTATGTTTTTTTGGACGAAATTCAGCGGGTCTATACGATTGTGAATCCCGATTTGACGGGCGGAAAAATCGTCCTTGCAAAAGACGGCGACACGGAAACTATTTCTTTTGTTGATGTCGTGCTGGGGCTTTCGCACGAAAAAAACATCGACCTGTATGTGACTGGCTCGAATTCAAAAATGCTTTCAAGCGACATCATGACCGAGTTCCGCGACAAGGCGACAGAGATTCATATGGCACCTCTTTCGTTCAGCGAGTTTTATGAGGCACAGGGTGGAAAAATAGAAAAGCAGGAAGCCCTGTACGAGTATATGCAGTACGGCGGAATGCCTCTGGCGGTTCTTAAAAATGCGGACGAAAAACAGGAATATCTCAAAGGGCTTTTTAAGACGACTTACTTTAAGGACATTCTAGAACGGAACAAATTTCGTAAAACCGAGGCGATGGACGAGCTTTGCACGATTCTTGCGACTTGTACGGGCGAACTTTTGAACGCCGAAAAGCTTGCGAACACATTTCTTTCCAAGCGGCGCGAAAAAATCGACAAGGAAACGGTGACTTCGTATATAAACGCATTTTTGGACGCATTCATTTTGAGCGAGACAAAACGCTACGATTTGAAAGGCAGAAAATTCATCAACTCAACGCGGAAATATTATTTTTCTGACACGGGGCTTCGGAACGCGCGGCTCGATTTTGTCTATCCCGATGAGGGGCAGATTTTGGAGAACATCGTTTACAACGAGCTTTGCTATAACGGCTGGAGCGTGAATGTCGGCACTTTTGATTCCGTCGAAAAAGAAAACGGAAAGAGCGTGCGGAAAAGTTACGAAGTCGATTTTATGGCAACGAAGGGAAGCGAAACGATTTATCTTCAGATTACCGAAAATCTTTCAAACGCAGAAGTCAAAAAGCGTGAAGTTCGTCCGTACGTTCTGCTGAACGACCAAGTCAAAAAAATCATCGTGGTGAACCGCCCCATAAAAGGGACAAAGGACGAAAACGGCTTTACGGTTGTGGGTGTGGCAGAATTTTTGCTTGGGTTGGATGAAGATAAATAATGAAGGACAACAGATTGAAACTGAATTAGTTCCAGGAATTAATGTTGTGACAAATGCTATGTTCTTCCTTCAAAGAATATAATCAAACTAAATCTGGTTTGATTCGTGCAGGTGAATAATTACAACTGGCGCGAGGGAGCGAAGCGTGGGACAAAAACACTTTATTTGTGGTTGCCGCGTAAGCGGCATACTTTATAGTTACTATACCACAAATAACGTGTAGCGCATTATTGCGCGGTTTTGGACCACGCGCTTGCGCGACCGGGAGCCAGTTTGCAGATGTAACCTTGCGTACAAGGTACATTGCATGGACTACGCTGCCTCGCGCGAAAGGGGAACGAATCTGTTTTTACAACTACAAATACCTTGTTTGCGGGGCAAAAAGTTTTTACAATATACCTATGAATTGTGAATCATCATGCTGTGTAATTATTAGTGCTGCAGAAATCAAAAACTATAAAAAGATAAAGACCTTTATTTCCGGCAATGCTTTTATTATTGCCTGCGACGGGGGCTTAAAGCACTTAAAAAAGCTTGGCCTAAAGGCAGACCTTATAATCGGCGATTTTGATTCTTTTAAAGGCTCTCTTCCCCGCGGTGTAGAAACCATCAGTCTTCCCTGCGAAAAGGATGATACGGACACTTTTTTTGCCGTAAAGGAAGGCTTAAAAAGAGGCTTTAGAAATTTTATTCTGACCGGAGTTATTGGCCAGCGTTTTGACCACTCTTTGTGTAATCTTTCAGCCCTGCTTTTTTTGTTTCAGAAAGGGGCTAAGGCAAAAATCATAGATGATTATTCTTCTATGGATGTTGTGGCTTCGCAGCCTGTAGAAATTTCTTATGATGAATGTTCTTATTTTTCTTTAATGTGTCTTAATGGTCCTGCAGAAGATATTACAATTACAAATGCAAAGTATCCTCTGGAAAAGGGAAAAATCAGTCCGGAATATCAATACGGAATAAGTAATGAGGTTTTAAAAAATAAAAAGGCATCGGTTACGGTTGGTAAGGGATGCCTTTGTTTAATAAAAATCTGGTGATTTTTATCTGGTATTTTTAGTTGAAGCGTTTGTCTTCAATACGTTTTGTTTTCTTTTCTGAACGAGGAAGTTCACCAATTCCAACAACTTCTACATCTGGAGTAAGGTTGTACTTCTGTTTGAAGTTGTACTTAATTCCTAAGGCAACTTCTGCACGGTCTACACCAGGTTCTACTTCTACGAAGACTGTCATCTTGTCTTTTCCGTCCTGGTGCTCAATTGTAACTCTGTATTCACTTGAAGTTCCAGGAACTGCTTTAATTACATCTTCAACTGTACTTGGGAAAAGAATGTTTCCTTTTACCTTGAACATATCATCAGAGCGGCCAAGAATCTGGCTGATACGTGGATAAGAACGGCCACAAGGACATTTTTCTGTAACAAAAGAAGCCAGATCATGAGTTCGGAAGCGGAATAATGGAGCACCTTCCTTAACTAAAGTTGTAAGGCAGATTTCTCCAATCTGTCCTTCTGGAACCGGCTTTCCTGTTTCAGGATCAAGAATTTCAAGGTAAACATAATCATCAAAAATATGAATACCTGCATCAGATTTATCGCAGTTAATACCAATTCCAGGTCC
>DGTW01000039.1 GCA_002393835.1 Treponema sp. UBA4326 | reverse complement strand
TTTTCCTTTATTACAAAGCAGGCTAGTGGCCTGTCGCCATAACAAAATTTCTACGTATCCTGCATAAAAGTCTTATACTGCAAAAAGTGTCAGCATAAGCTGGTATGGCAGATACATTATATGTCGATTATATAACAAAATATGAAAAAGTAATAGATTTTTATGCGGATACAAATAAACTTGTTATATTCTGTCCAGAGGGCTTATAACTCCACCGGCTCCACGGTTCAAAACATGAGTGTAAATCATGGTTGTACTTACATCACTGTGTCCAAGTAGCTCCTGGATTGTGCGGATATCGTAACCTGATTCAAGAAGATGGGTTGCAAATGAGTGCCGGAAGGTATGGCAGCTTGCATTTTTATTTATCCCTGCTTCAGCAACGGCTAGTTTTACTGCTCTTTGCATAAGGCTTTCGTCTAAATGCCAGCGGCCTTCTTCTTTTGTTGTTTGATTTTTCCAACGGTTCTTTTGCGGAAAGAGCCATTGCCATTTAAAATCTTTACAACCAGCAGGATATTTTGAGGACAGAGCACCAGGCATGCTTACGGCTCCCCATCCTTCATGCAAATCTTTTTGATGAAGTTTACGAACTGCTTCGATATGATTTTTGATTTCCGTGATAAGTTTCTGGGGAAGCATTACGTGGCGGTCTTTGTCTCCTTTTCCGTGGCGGATTATTATTTCATTTCTGTCAAAATCAATGTCTAAAATTCGCAAGGAAAGTGCTTCGTTTAGTCGCATTCCAGTTCCATAGAGTAGTTTTGCAATCAGTTTTTTACTTCCATCTAATTTTTCGATAACTTTTAGAACTTCATCTCTGCTAAAAACTACAGGAATCCTTTCTTTTTTCTTTGCATGGGTAACTTCAGAAAGGTTGGCAAGTTTTTCGTGTTTTATATATCTGAAATAAAATAACAAAGCGCTCATTGCCTGATTTTGAGTAGAAGGGCTTACATGATATTTTACTGCAAGATTTGAAAGATAATCATTTATATGTTTTTGTGATAAATTCTCAAATTGGTTCTCATATATGGAAAGAAATGATTTAATCCATTTTGTGTAGCTTTCGATTGTGCGTGGACTGTAATGCTTTGTAATGAGAATTGTTTTGACCTGTTCAATTTCTTTTTTGAAATCAGTCTCTGTGTTATTTATGTTTTGTTGAGAGTTTATTTCGATTTTTGATTGTAATGGTGCTTTATGTTCTTCTTTATTTTCAGAATTGAATAAGCCTGTATTGTAAAGATTATTCAGAAGTAGATCGAGGTGTTTTTGTGTATTCGGAATAAACCATGTTTTTTGTTCACTATTCCATTTGCGCTCGGGTGTATTACGGACTGCATTCAGAACTGGTTCTGTAAAACCTTTTGATAAAAAGACTGCAATTTTTGAATTTTGCTGTGGTTTAATTGTTACTGTCATGGAATGAATATAATAAAATGTAATAAAAATCGGCAAGCTTAAATTTCAGGAGTTTGCACTTTATATTGTAAGGTACACCCGGCGCGAGCGTGGAGGGGCGCGTCAGCGCGTGCGAAGGCCGCCTGCGGCCTGAGTACCGACCGTAGGGAAGCCCGGAAGGCGACTGGGAAAGAGATATTTCGCCCAAAAAAAATCCCGGCAAGATCCACTTTTACGGAAGTTGCCGGGGTATTTTGCGGTATGCAGAGGAAAATTTCAATAAACCATTTGAATTTTTCCGCCCACAAAGAAACGCCTTGCGGAAAGAATGCTGTCAGCGCAGTTTATGTCGCATAGGTCGTGAGCAGGGATAAGACCGTTCAGTTCTATAAAAACGCTTTTTTCTAGGTTCAATGGAACTGTTATTTTTTCTATTTTATTCAGGCATGGGAAGAATTCAAAAGAAAGGGGAGAATACAGCAAAAGCTCGTAGCCGCTGTTTTTTTCAAGGTTTCCTTTCAGCTCGATTCTGTAGACTTGCGGCAGTCTGTTTCCGTCTGCGAACACTTCCTTTCCGTTGAACAGGAACGTTTTATTTTTTGACCATACGGAGCAATCTTCTTCCGTGTCTGCCGCCTTGGAAAGCCTGTCGCCTCCGACCTCGCACTTTAAGTACACGGCTTTTCCATGTTCCGCAAAGATGGAAAACGTCTTGCAAAATACACCTGTATATTTTTTCTTTTTGCAAACATGGTCTTGAATGAGCGTAAAGCGTTTTTTGCCGGGTTCCATAAGGCTTAATAGAGGCATTGCGCATTCATCGTCAAGGCGTGTTATAAAGCAGCCTGTTATTTCTGAGCCTGTCGCAAAAAAAGCGCTCTTTCTATTGCCTTCAAGCGCAGATGGCAGAAAATAGCCGCTCACGGCTTCCCTTATGGTTTCCTCGCAGTAAGGAAATGCCACTGATGAAAAGCCATCCAGCATAAGCGAGAGCGAGCATTTTCTGCCGTAAATCCTGCGCATGGGTACAGTTTACGGCAGAACAGGGCTTTTATTCTGATGTTAATTATCATCAGAAAAACTGCGGCTTTATGTGCAAGAATCAACTATGACCTTTTACGATGCAGGCGAAACCGTCAAGAAACGCATTGTTGACGAAGAAACAAGGTGCTTTGTGAAAATCCTCTACAGCGGAGCGGACGGCGTTAGTGAATTTCCATACGAGGACATTCTTTCTTTTGAGCTTACATCATACAAGGCGGCTGAGGGCGGAATTGTGACCCGTGCGAAAATGGAACTGGACGACGCGGACGGGAGCTACACGGACGGAAGCAACGCGGCTTTTAAACGCGGCCTTGCGGTGGAAATGTGGTTCCGCTACGGAACTGACGGCGCGGCGGACTTCAGGCGTTGCGTTCTTTACGTAGGCGAAAAGGGCTTTGAGAGCCTGCAGGACGGCGGAGGGGAAAAGACCTGCCTTGTGGAGCTTACGGATTATTCGTTTTTCCTAGGCCGGATGAGCGTTTGCAGGGAATGGGAGGCGGCGCTGTCTTTTTCTGACTTTGCGGTATGCGACGGCGAGGACACGGAAAAGTCGCTCGTCCACGGCATAGCGGCGAGTGCAAAGGGGCTTTGCGTAAAGAGGTGCGACAATGTGAAGCTTCGCGTTCCTTACTGCGAATGCTCGCGGACTGTGTGGGAAGAGCTCTGCGAGCTTGCGCTTACTTACAGGGCGTATCTTGAATGCGAAGAAAGGGAAATCGTTTTTACAGAAAGCGAATACTCAGAAAGCCCAATAGATACGACATCGCAGTTTTCTTTGTTTGAGGACGTGATAACGCACATTCACGGCTTTAATGAATACGAGGACTACGCGAACGACATCCTCTTGAAATACAGGCGGAAGACTGAGGACGGAGAAACGGAGATACGCCGCGTTTTTTCGTGCGACGAGGCTGAGATTGAGCGGTTCGGGCGCGTTCCGCTTAAAAAAACTGGTCGTTTTATAAGCGACGGGCAGACGGACGGAAAAGATTTTGAGCAGGAGCTTTGCGACAGGTGGCTTACGGAGCATCTGTGCGGGGGAAAAATCTATTACATTACGACATTTCTTGCCCTTGCAAACGCAAGGGATGGAGCATATATGTAGATTCGGCTGGGCGGGGGCAGAAAAACTGTCCGCGCGAGGATTGACGAGCTTACGCTGTGCTACAAAAAGAACGCGGCTTTTGAGACACGGCTGTGGCTTAAAGGAGAACGGTAGTATGGGAGACGAAACGATGAGCGACAAGACGGAACGCCTTATAGAAAGCATGAACCGCCTTAACGTGGAGCTTGCCTCTTTCCGCTCGGAAATGAGGGAGTTCAAGAATACGATGAACAGGCGCATTGACTTTGTGGAAAGTTCGCAGAGGGAATGCCAGATTCACCCGATGACCTGCGCGACGGCGCGGCGGCTGGAAGAATTCATCAAGGCGAGCGACGGCAAGGGAAAAAGCGTAATCGCGTGGGGCAGTTTTGCGATAAGCTGCGTGAGCCTTGTGATTGTCCTTTTGAAATCGTTTGTGCTGAGGGGGTGAGCATGGAAAGCGTAAAGGCAAGGATTATGCTTGAAACGGAAAAGGAAATAACGGCGGGTCTTACGGAAGGCGAAAGGTTCAGGTATTTTCTTGGCCGGATGCAGTATCTGAGATACGCAAGCGGAAAGGAGAACCTTTTAAAATCGGACTGTTCGGGGAGCGTGTGCCTTGCGCTGCTCCTTGCGACAGGCTGCGCCGTCCGAGTAACAGCGGACACGCTTTTCAGAAAGTTCTTTACGAAGGACGATGACGGCAAGGCTGACAGCATACGCGCGGCGTTCTTCATAACGAACTATGACAGACCGCCTGACGAAAACGGGCGCGTGTACCACGAAAACGAGGTAGCCCATGTGTGCGGAATCTGCGGAGATGATGTCGTGCTTGACTGCTCGCCGCCCCGTTCAAGGCTCAGATGTCTTTCTGCGATGGCGCGGGCGTATCAGGGAATGGACTACAGGTGCAGAATACGGCGGCTTGACCGCGAGGCTTTGGAAGAGGCGGCGCGGAAGGGAGCTGACCTGTTCGGCGCAGACCCTGAGTACGAGGAGTATATAAGGGCAGTAACGGAGGACAAGGGCTGATGGGCGCGGGATATTATCTTGAAAAGCTTTTGGGAAAGCTCTGCTCGGTAAAAATCTTCGTGTTCTTCTGCTTTGTCGTCCTGCGGTGCATGGGCTTTGTGGGAGCGGAGCATCTTACGGCGGTGGGGCTTTCGGTAATCGGAGTGAACAGCGGAATGAAGGTGTACCACACGATGAGCGAGAGGCTTGACAGAAAGCAAAGGAATACAGAAGAAAGCGAGGCTGGCGGATGATGAACATAAAGGATTTTTTTTCTGCGGTGAAAAAACGAGCCGCGTATGTTCTTGGGGGAATGTGCGCGGCGATGGGATTTGCGGCCGTCCTGTTTTTCAGATTTTTCGCGCGGAAAACTGAAACTGGCGGCGGCTCGAATCTGGAAGGAGCCAAAAAGGCGGATGAAAAATTCCGCAGGGAGAAGAAACAGATTGAAAAAAAGGCTGACGAGGCATATCACGCGATGCGCGAGCGTCTTTCTGACATTCCTGCTTGCGAGCTGTGCGACGGTTTCGGGGAAAGCTGCGATGCAATCCATGACGGAAAAGGACGGATTGAAAGACGGTTTTCCGGCTTCCGAAAGAGTTTACACGCAGGAAGAGGTGGACGCGATGATTGACGAGCTACAGGAAATCGCGGAAGAGGAAATTGAGCGGACGGCACAGGAAGCAGTGAAAGCGGCCGTCGTAAAAATCGGCTCTGAATGCGCGGCGCAGGAGACCGAGGCTGAAAGCTACGCTTCTTTATGCGAAAGGCTTGAAGAGGAAAACTCCGCGCTTGTTCTGGAGAACGAGCGGCTAAAGAAACACGGCTTGAAGAATGTTTTTGCCGGAACTGCCGTAGGAGCCGGAGTAGGAATAGCTTTTACTTCCCTGCTTTTTCTTTTATTCGGTGCAAGATAGTTTTTTTGCGTTTTTTTTGGCGAGCCATGCGGCGCGGTTTTCTGTGCCGTATGGCTTTTTTTATGGAGCGCGTTATGACAGGTGAATATATAGCAATTGAGCTTCAGAAAGAGGCGGCTAATTTCGTTGATATGATGAGCGATGACGTGTGGTGCTATAAGGTCTGCCGCTCGCAGGGCTTTGTTAAGGACTGCGAGAAAGGAGACCGTTTTGCCGCGTGGTGGAATCTGAGGCGGTACGAGGAAAATCCTCATTCGCTCGTCTTTCTTTACGAGAAGAGGCAGGAGCTGCTTGGCAAGGGCGCGGGCGATTTGCAGGATGCCTTTATGTTTACGGCGTGGTGCATGGAAGAATATTTTGCTGTGATAGACGGTCTGGGGTGTGTATGAACGGAACGGACAAAAAACGCGATAAGGAGATAAAGAGGCAGGTAAGCGAGGCTATCCGCGTCCTGTCGCAGGACTTGCGGAGCAACAAATACGCTAAGGGCGAGATGCAGTTTACCGACATCACAAACCGCGATTATTTTTTAAAGGCGTTCGGAAGCGACATACGCTACTGCAAGCCGTGGGACAAGTTTCTTGTGTGGAACGGCACTAACTGGGAGATTGACGACAACAACCGAGTGGAGATAAATGTAGTGGAGTTCATTCATCAGATGTACAGGGGCGTACGGTACATAAAAGACCCTCAGCTTGCGATTGACTTTGAGAGGCACCTTATAAAGAGCGAGAGCTACCGGCGTATTCAGTCGATGATAGGTCTGTGCAAGATGAGCCGGGACACGGTTGTGAGGGCATCTGAGTTTGACACGGATCCGTATCTCTTTAATACCAAAAACCGCACTATAAATCTTAGAAAGAACTGCGAGGCGCGTGAGCCTGACAGGGCGGACTTATGCACGAAGAAATCAAACTTTGAGTATGACGCGGCGGCGGACTGCCCCACTTGGAAGCATTTTTTGATGCAGATTATGAACCAGGACGCGGAGCTTATTCATTACGTGCAGAAGGCCATGGGCTATGCCCTTACAGGAGATGTGAGCGAGCAATGTATATTTATTCTGTGGGGAAGCGGCGCGAACGGAAAAAGCACTTTTCTGAACACGCTCCAGTCGCTTTTCGGCGATTACGCCTGTTCCACCGGAGTCGAGACGTTCATGAAAAAAACGAGCGACCAGAGCAACGACCTTGCGCGTCTTTGCGGAAAGAGGCTTGTTACCACGAGCGAGACCGAGCAGGGAAAGGCTTTGGGCGAAAGTCTTGTGAAGCAGATTACAGGCGAGGACAAGCTGACTGCGAGGTTTTTATACGGAGAGTATTTTTCGTTTTTTCCGACTTTCAAGATTTTTATGGCGACGAACCACAAGCCGAGGATAAAGGGCGGCGACTACGGCATCTGGCGGAGAATAAAGCTGATTCCCTTTACCGTTACGATTCCTAGCGGACAGCGCGACAAGCACCTTGGCGAAAAGCTTGCGAAGGAAAACGCCGGAATCCTGAACTGGCTTTTGCAGGGCTACCGCGACTGGAAAAAAGAAGGGCTTTCTGACCCGGAGAGCGTAAGAAGCGCGACCGAAGAATACCGCGAGGACATGGACACCGTGGGAACATTCCTTAAAGACTGCTGTACAGTGGATGCCACCGGAACTTTCCGCGTGAGAAATCAGGATATGTATGCGGCCTATATGAAATGGTGCAACGCGAACAGCGAGCGGATTGGAAGCCAGAAATACCTTGCCCTGCGGCTTGAGGAAAAGGGCTTTAAGAGAATGTGCAGCCATTCCGTGCGTTACTGGTGCGGGCTGATTATAAAAACTGAGTGGCGAAGCTTTTAAGGTTGATTTTTTGCGCGCTCTTGAAAATCCTTCTGCATTATGCTATAAACTAAATATCTGTAATTTTTATTATTTTACAGATATTTAGTGAAATTATGCTTTTTACTTATTCGCAGTGCAAAGAAAAATACGGCTCGCAATACCAGCTGAACAAGGCGATAAAAAACGCCGAGCTTTATCAGCTTGAAAAAGGCGTTTACTCAGACAAAAAACGCGAGAGCGACATTTGCGTAATCTCATTTAAATATCCCTGCGCCGTCCTTACGCTGAACAGCGCGTTTTATTATTACGGTCTTACAGACACCATCCCCGAAAAATACATCCTCGCAACGGAGCGGGGGGCTGCGAAAATAACGGATGGCAGGGTTATCCAGAAATTTGAGAACAGCGGAACCGTTCAGCTTGGAGCCGTTGAGGTTGAGCACGAAGGAAACAATCTCCATATATACGGCAGGGAGCGGCTGCTGCTGGAACTTTTACGCAACAAGACAAAGCTTCCTTTTGATTATTATAAGGAAGTTCTTTCTAATTTTAGGAAAATCATAGAAGAATTGAACATGCAGGATATACAGGATTTTGCTTACGAGCTTCCAAAATCAGCGATGATTATGGAACTTTTGCAGCTGGAGGTATTATGATTGATCTTGACGATTTGATAGAAGCTGAAATTGCAAACGGCTACGGTGATGAAAACGCGAGGGCGAAAGTCTGCCAGGACATTATTTTGAAAGCTATTTCGATCGGAAGCCTTTCTAAAAATGTGACCATAAAGGGCGGCGTTGTAATGCGGGGCAAGACCAACAACATAAGACGGGCGACACAGGACATTGACATAGATTTTATAAGGTATTCCCTTGACGATAATGCGATAGACAGATTTATCAAAAAACTAAACTGCATACAGGGAATTTCTATTTTGCGGGTCGGAAGCATAGAGGAACTGAAACAACAGGATTACAAGGGCAAGAGAGTTTTCGTAGAAATTTCTGATACATTCGGTAACAGGATTCCGAGCAAGATAGATTTGGGCGTTCATACGAAGCTCGACATCAAGCAGGAAGAATTCTGCTTTGACATTGCATTTGACGATGACGGAGCAAGCCTTCTTATAAATTCAAACGAACAGATGTTCACGGAAAAGCTCCGTTCGCTGCTGAGATTCGGAGCGGTATCAACGCGATACAAAGATATATTTGACATGTATTACCTGTGCGGATTTATCGACAGAAAGAAACTTGAAGTTTGCCTTAAATCGTATATCTTTGATGATGAAAAAATGAGGGAAAAGGACATTGCAGGAGTGCTTGCCCGGTTGAACCGCGTTTTTTCGGACAGAAGATATTTAAAGAGGCTTGATGATTCCGACAAAAAATGGATTGATGTAAACTCAAAAGATGCCGCAGATACAATTACGCATTTCTTGGAAGGTCTCGCATAGACAGTTTTTTTCCTTTTCCCCTTGCCCCTTGTGTGTGTTGCGGCGCGATGTGTGCCTTTGCGGAAGCTGTAGAAAACGCGGAATTTGTTAGGAAAGTGTGCCGCACGGATGGGGGCGCAGATTTTTTGAGCAAACGCGCTGCTTTTTGCAATAGTTAAACCTTTATTATATATAGACTTATAAAGGAGAGTCAGCAATTTTTTATCTTTGGGCACACTTTTTTCCAGAAAAAAAGATTTAAAACAGGCAATATAAATTTATAAAAGGTAAAAAATAATGTGTGCTTTGCAAAGTGTGCCTTTGAATTTTTGTAACGGAATGTAAATTTTTTTGACCGCCGCGCGCGCTCCCCTGAGTTTTTTTCATCGGAGAGGCGGCGATGCGCGAAGCAGGTCGCCGCCGTGTTCGGGTTGAGGGGAAGCGGTCTGCGAAGCAGTCCGCGATTTTTTTGGATTTAGAGCAGGTGCATTTTTAGGGAAGCTGTGGCGCAAGTCCTGCTTTCTGTTTTTCTGTCTGCGCCACAAGGAGAGAGCGCGCCGCCTTGCGCGGTGCGCGAACGACTTTAGGCGGCAACACGGATGTTGCCGCCTTGCCGATTGAGCGCAGGGGTGGCGCTTGCGACAGCCCTGTGCGATTGAGGCAATACTTTTTTCACATACGAAGATAGTTCCCCATAGCCGCCACTTTGTAGAACCAATTGAGCATCTTAAAACTGCGGGACAACTGTAATGTTGAGCAAAAGGGTGCCCCCTTGCCCCCCAAGAGCGGTTCAATAACATTCCTTATTTTTTACGAAGGGGGAAAAGGGGGATGCCCCGCGGCGGGGGGAAAGGGGGAACGCTTTTGCGTGCCCGCAGTTTTAAGTTGCGACAGGAACGCGACCGATTTTTCTTTTACCGAAAATTCCTGGAGAGCCGGAAAAACTGGCGGCGTGCAAAGAGCGTCACTCTACAACGATTGCTTCTCGCGGAAACAGGCAGGACACAAAGCGGAACGCTACTGCGAAACGAAGTGAAGCAGACCGTTCTGCCCGCCGTTCCTGGAGCGACTGGCCTGCCTGTGCTTGCATTGCTTCTCGCTTTGCTTTCACAATGCCCGCGTGCTTTGCCCTCTTGCTTCGCTTCCTGCGAGCTTTCCAGTATATGCAAACAGTCTGGGAGCGAATGAAGCGGAACGAAGTGCAGCGGAATGAGCGAGCAGTCTGTTTGCTACTCCTTTTTTTTGCCTCAGAGATTATAAGACCGTGCGGAGCGGAAACAGTCTGCGACGGCTTGACGGAGCAGTCTGTTGGAGCGGAGTTATACTGAAAGCAGCACCAAGCATTACCCCAAAGATTACACCAAAAATTGATGATACTGGGTAACACTTATAATAATATAATTCTTGCTTTTTTTGGAAAACCGTGTAATAATATTACATATAGTGATGATTTTAACCATTGCTTACTTTGTAGATAATAGTTGGGTCAAGTTTTTGACGGACTCATAATCCTTTGGTCGTAGGTTCAAATCCGACATGGCCCACTGTTACGAGGATTTCTGGTACAAAACTGGAAATCCTTTTTTTGTGGCTGACAGAAATTCTGCCTGGCAACCGTAAAAAAAATGTTAAGCAAAATGTTAAGTGATTTTCTTTTGCAAATGTAAAGTCAAAAATAAAGCCTTCAAATCACGCTAAATACTGTTGATAAACCCGCAAAATTCGTCTAATATACACTATAAGCATTGGATATTCGCTGTAAATTATATAGATTTGGTTCAAATCCAAGATGGCCCAGTATTTTCGCAACGAAGTGAGAAAATACAATTAAATCACTTTCTTGCGGCCAAACGAGCGAAGCGCTGTATGGCCCAACAGTTTCGTAACGAAGTGAGAAACTGTATGTAAATCACTTCCTCTAGGCCAAGCGGGAGCGTAAGCGGACGCATGGCCCAACAGTTTCATAACGAAGCGAACGACTTTCCCTTATTTCCTATCTCCAGAAAATACTCCACAAAAAGAGCCAGATAAAGCACATCACTGTAATAATTTTAATGCCGGTTCCAAGCAAAAAGCCTTTGAAGGCACCAAAAGCTGCTTTTAGGGCTCTTTTTGCATCACTTGAGTCGTGAATCATCTCGCCTATGTAGGCTCCGGCAAAGGGCGCAATCAAAATGAAAATCGGTCCTAGAAAAAATGCAGCGACAAGACCGATTGTGCATCCCCAGGTTGCGGCCTTGCTTCCTCCTGCTTTTTTGGTCATTATCGAAGGAAAAATGTTGTCCATCACGGTGACGAAAATGGCGGCAATTCCGGTCGCAATCAAAATCCAGATTTCAATCTGCGAGTAATTTGAAAAGTGAGCCGCCAGAAGTCCTGCCCATGCAATAGGAGGGCCTGGTAAGACTGGCAGAACCGTGCCAATAAGCCCCACCAGAAGCAAAACTCCCGCCAGAATTGCAAAAAACAGAGTTGCGTCTAAGTGCATAGAAACTCCAGAATCAGATTTTGAAACAAAATTAAAGTTTCATTCAACAATTATACATGGATAATCTGTATCACACAAGGAGAAATTTGCAGAATGCTACAAATCCCACCACTGGGCGGCACTTTGGTCGGCCAGCTGAATCAAAAGGACGAGGGGGTTTTGAAGAAGATTTGAGTAATTGTAGGTTTCCATGGGAGCGAGGTCTGAAAAGCCCATGTGCCGGCTTATTGCCTCGATTACATTCCGCCGTTTTAAAAGATGTGGCATTGACTCCAGCAGAAGAAGGACTGATTCGTTTCCGTGGCCGAGATTGCGCAAATCCGACTTGGTCTTGTAAAAAGGCTCATACTTCCAGTTTCCGTTGAAATCCTTTGTTTTCCGGCTTTCTGTGGCGTAGGCCCCGGCCTTGCAAAAATCGTGGGCAATGGCTGAGACAAAAACATCCTCCGCCGTAAAAGGAAACTGTCCGTCCCGCTTTGAAAGGGCAAAATTTTCAGCAAAAGCCGGGGCGAATCGCAGTGCCTGTACTGCCACCAGAAGGGAGTGTGCGGCAAGTCCGCCTTTTACATTTCCGTGAAAGCGGGTGCTGGCAGGGCTGGTCCAAAAATCGTGGCCTTCCATCCAGTTTTTGAGGGCTTCAAGCGAAACTTTTTCCTCGATAACAAAATCTGCCATCAAAAGCGCTGTTTCTTTTACCAGCTCCGGTGAGAAAGTTCCGTCTTTTTGGATCGGCTGCTTCTCGTCAAAAATTGCAAGAAGCGAGCTGACTTGATTTTTTAGGTTCGTGTTTTCTGACATATTGTTTTATGGGCGTTCCCTGCCCTGCGGGCAGGTCGGGCTTTCCGCACTCGCTTGAAACTTTGCACATTCGTGCTCGTTGCGAGAACCGCTACCGCTCATTCCCCGTCAACCATGTCTGCTTTATCAGGTCGCGACATGGACGTCGCGTGCTTTAAAAGCAAATAACAGCCACGAGAACTTCGTTCTCGTTACGACATGGATGTCGGTGAACTGCTTCGCAGGTGCTGCAATCCCTAACGCTTTATTACAGTGTTGCTATAGTTCGTTCGAGGCGGGCCAATGAGCGCTCTTTGCCTAAAACTGCGATTGAACCGATGAGTGGTGGAGAAACCCGGCTTCCTGTTACAGCCATGCGAATCGGCATCATGAAATCACCGAGTTTGATTCCAAGCTCTTCAGCTTTTGCCTTTGCGAAGTTCTCCGCTCCCTCGTGGTCTGTCTCAAAGACTTTTGTCACAAATTCCCTTGCATTCTCCAGAACTTCCTTGGTTTTTGCCTGGTCGAGTTTTTTCGGAATAAGCTGCTCAACTGGAGGAACGGCAGGCTCTGTGAACATAAAGTGAACCATTTCTGCTGCCTCAGTGAGGAACTTAAGGCGTTCCTGAATGAGAGGCATGAGTCCCATGAGCGTCTTTTTGACATCGGCAGAAGTCATGTTCATTGACTTGTCTACGCAATAAGGCTCTCCGTCATCGTCCAAAGCGACACCGCTGAATTCAGGGCCGACATTTGGCTTTGGCTGAGGATTCTCCGGGTTGATTTCAAGTCTTGCATCCCCTGTTCCTGTGATGAATGGAAGGGTCCACTTGTAAAGTTCTTCTGTTGAAAGTTGTCGAATATAGTTTGCGTTGTAGAATTCCAGCTTTTTGTAGTCGAATACAGCCGGAGCCTTGTT
>DGTW01000069.1:4323-4646 GCA_002393835.1 Treponema sp. UBA4326 | reverse complement strand
AGGGGAGATTTTTGCGAGTATTTTGTAGATGTCAACGGCTGAGTGGCCGGTTGCGAGGATAACTGCATCTGCGAGCAGCTGGGACTCCAGGCCTGTCTTGAGATTTTTCGTTCGGATTCCTTTGACGGTCAGCTTCTGAGATGAAGATTGGTTGTCAGATTCATTCGGATTGCCAGCCTGGCTTACAATAGAGCTTTCGGTTATCAAATCCGTGCAGAGGGTGTCGAAATAAAATTCGCCGCCAAGCTCTATGATTTTTTTTCGCATTCCGCTGATTATGGAAGGCAGCCTGTCCGTGCCGATGTGGGGGTGAGCGTCGGTCA
>DGTW01000069.1:0-4174 GCA_002393835.1 Treponema sp. UBA4326 | reverse complement strand
GAGAATGTTCCGGCTCCGCCCTCGCCAAAGCAGAAATTTGACTGGGCGTTGAGTTTGCCTTCTTCTTCAAGGTTCGTGATGTCGCCCTTCCGCTCGTCGGTGCAGCTTCCTCGCTCAACTAAAATTGGCTTTATTCCCTCTTCCAGAAGCCTGAAAGCCGCATAAAGGCCTGCGGGACCTGAGCCAACGATGACTACCTTGTGCTTTCCGTCGGCCTTTTTCCAGACCGGCAGGAATTCTCCGTCTCCGTTGGGTTTTTCGCCTATGTAGACTTTGTAGCGGAGGAGAATTTTTATTTGTCCGTGGCGGGCATCAATGGATTTTTTTATGAATACGCTCGTGACATCTTCTTTTTTGAAAGAAATTCCTTTTTTATCGAGTGATTTGAAAATTTCTGCATTTATGAGTGCCTGATTTTTTTCGTCAGCAGGTTTTACGGTAACTGAAATGTCTGTTGTCATTCTTAGATTATAGTGTAAAAAGACTGGTAAGAAAACAATAGAAGGAAAATAATCTATTTAAATCTTTTGTATTTTAGAATCTTAAACAAAACATAAAAAAAAGATAAATTTTTCTTTATTTTATCTTGACTTTTTCTTATTATCGAATAAAATTCAAAAAAATGATGAGCGGCTGTTTTTAACAGCTCGCAGTCTTTATTAAGAACCAACTTTTCTTTCAAATCAGGAGGCATTATGATTAAGAGAAAATTTAGAGCGGCCTTATTTGTACTATTAACATGTATGGTGACGGGGGGGGGTACTTTCGTGTAGTGATTCAGACGATGATTCAAAAAGTGCTTCCTCACCTTCAGCTCAAAATGAATCACAACATTTAACTATACCTGTAAAAGAAGTCGACTTAGACTCCGTTACATCTTATGAATTAGAAAATAGTGTTCATAAGGTGATTTTTAATGTCCCCGCAGCTTCGGATGAAAAATGGACTGCTTCACTTCAATTCGATGAAAATGACCCCCTCAAAGATTCCGACGGAAATGTCATTGAGGGAGAAAGCTATGAGCTTGGTTATCTTGGATATGGAAGTGAAAGTGGAACTGGAAATGGCAAAATTGCTCTCTATGTAACAGATAATCTGATAAACGAAGCTCATAGCGCAACGCTAACCGTCAACTACGACGGAAAAACTCCCGCAAAAACAATTACGCTTATACAAGTACCATCGAGCGAAAACGACGATGAGGAAGAGGAGAAGAAAAAGGAGAAAAAGGAAAAGAGTGCGATAGCAGCAAGACAACTAGTTGGTTATGGCTATAATCCAAGAAAAGGTAATTTTTCAGAGGCTTGCCGCATCAAGGAAATTTTTAAAACTGCGGAACTTACGGACGGTCTGCAATATGTTTATGATGCAGAGCATCCAGAAGACTCTGACCTCGTCAGAATTGATCGCATCGATGATGGAAGTAAAGTTTCATATCGGGAAGCTGCCGGAACAAGTATTTCGGAGCTTGAGTCTAACTATGAAGCAACTCTTACAAGTAACGGAGAGTGGTGCGGATTTTCAGAAGAAATCGATTCAAAGGCAAGCTTTGAACATAAAGGAAAAGATAATTATCAGTACGCATGGACTGAGATTCTTGTAGATAATTACACGGCAGTTCTTTCTGCCGACTCACATCTCATGACCCAAAAAGGGATTCTGACTAATCAAGCTTACAGGGCAATCAATGGTATCGTACCCCAGTATGAGTCAACCAACGATGGGTTTAAGAAACTTATTAAAGATTATGGAATGTATGTTTGTGTTAAAGCTCAGCTTGGTGGAAAGGCAATAATCAAAATGGAAGCAAATACATCAGAACTCAAAGATGCTTTTGACTGCCATGCTATGATTAAGGCCGGCTACTCAGGTTTCATTGATGTGAGTGCATCTGTTGATATTACATACAAAGACACCTTGACAAAAAACAGCAGCGCTTTCAATTTTACTTCTGATATCGTAGGAGGAACTAAGGAGGCATCAACGGACCTTGCAAAATCGATTATGACTGGTTTTGCAGAGGAGGGCAACCCTGGCAAAGAGGAATATAAAACCTGGTTCGCTACTCTTGCTGATGAAAAAAACTGTCATTTCATAAATCTTCCGGATGAAGATAGTCTCGTTCCCCTTTATGAACTTGTGGATGTAGGGCGCGAAGGTGGAAAAGCACGCAGGAATGCAATGCGTCTATACTATCTAACGGAAATGAACAAAGACTTTGAAAAAATGGACGCATCTCGCTGGGAAAGCAGCGTTCCTTCTAAAATCGATTTAACCAAACTTTCATTTTCACAAGATGGTACTCTTGTAAAAGAAATATATCTTCCAGACGGTACGTCCGGCAAAAGGGTCGCAGTTGCTTGTTCAGAGTATATTCCTGAAATAAATTCTTCAGAACGGGTAACGGTCATATATCCGGCAACAAACAACGAAGTATTCTGGAACAGAGGGCTTTATGCAGGAAATGCTTATTGCAAGCCGACATCAATAGCATGGAGAACTGATTATGCGAACCCTGTTAGTTATCCCCCAACAGAAGACGAGGAAGACGAGAAAGACAAGGAAGACGGGCCTGCTTTAATATTACCTGAATACACTACCGTTTATCTCAGAGGAGTAACGCTGTCTGTTATCGAACCAGACTGGCTTACAGATGAAAAGAAAGAAAAGATGGCAGAATGTGTTGCAAAAGACTATCAATTTAACTTTGGTGACAATGGCACGTACGATGTTGTTAAAGTAGGCAAGGCATTATTTGCCAGAGATTTTTATAATGGTCGTTACTGGAATAATGGAACTGAAACATACACCCATGTAGCAAATCAGCAGCGGTATTATAACTATGGTGATGTTTCTGGACATGGTGCGAACTTGCGTGGCGGGTTTTTCCCAGAGGGGGGCTATGGGCTTCCACATTGTAGACCTATGCGAGCACTTGTTTCTCGTTTTGCTAAGTCTATAAACACAGGCCGTTCCCTCTCTGGATTGTTTTCTGAAAAGGGACTTATTGGACTGAGAATCTTTTCTTCTGATTCTCCTAAGGGGTATTGGTACTATGTTGATAAAGACTGTTACGCCTATTATGATGTTGATAAAGACTTGCAGCAGTATACATGGGCTGGTTGGCATGCAGCGGACACGCAAAAAGCTCTTTTCATGTGCGTTGATGAGGAGGCTCATGGTGCTGTACTAGATCCTAATCCTTTTGTAGAAACAGTTTTAAGAAAAACAAGATTTTATATTTCAGATATTTCTGTCGGCATTGAGCGAGATAGAATTCTTGAAATGCAAGATGGTTGGCTTGGTCCTTATTTCAATGTAGTTATTTGTAAATATCTAGATTAAGCATTGGGCTATTCTGGCAGTTTGTTTCGTAGTGTCAGACCGTGCTTGTTTCAGTATGACAATTCTTTTGGAAAAGGGGATGTCCAATAAGTTCGTTTCGTAGTGGTTATTGAGCTTGTCGAAATGACCACTACGCTATATATGGTGGTTTCGACAGGCTCAACCACCGCATTTTGAACTTTTTAGTCATCCCCTTGAATATGGTGGCGGAAACTTCAGTTTTCCGAACAGGTCTAATTTTATTTTTTCATGTTTATGCGGATTTTTTTTATGAAAAAGACAAAATTCATTTTTACAATTGCGGCGGCATTCTTCATGGTTTCAGCACCATGGTCGTTCACAGGCTGCGACAATTCTGACGACAGCTCAAGTGAGGGCGCGAAATCCGACCCCGCTGTGGCAGAGGATTCAAGCTTAGATGCCGACCTTCAGTATTTCACGGCTTTCAGGGTTCTTCGCGCGCTCTGCGCCCTTCCCACTGACGCTGACACGAGTGCCGGTGAAACCAGCGGCATCGAGCTGCTTCCTGAAGGCTGGCAGGGCATGAAATTCCAGTCTGACGAAGGGTATGTCCTCAACGATGAGAATCCCGCCGTTCGTTCAGTTGTCGTAGCAAGCCTTGATGATGCAAAGGAATATGTGTCAAGCATTATAGGCGAAGATATTGAAGGCGACAGCTTCAGCTGGTCTGACAGCGCCCTCGGTTCTTTGCGATTCAAAGCCGGCTCAGGCGAGGACATATTCGCCACGCTTGATGTCAGCATTTCCCAGATTGACAACCTTACGCAGATTCAGTTTGTCTCTAGCAGCTATTTCGAGGACAGCCCAA
>DGTW01000016.1 GCA_002393835.1 Treponema sp. UBA4326 | reverse complement strand
AAAATTTCTGACTGAACTTTGTCGCCTTTTACGGCTTCCAGTTGCTGAACGAGTTGCCCCGTGACCTTTGCGAGAGACTTTTCAAAACGGGCAAGTTGTGTAGGCTTTTCCTCCGCCTTGATTTTTTTTGATGAAATTATGCGTTTTTCTGACTCAGGAATTACAAAAGCCCTGCCAATGCCTATCCCACTAGATGCTGAAATTCCGAACAATACATTCATGCAAAGATTGTAGTATTAAGAAGGCAAAAAGTCAAATTCTGTCAAAAATTTGGATAATTAAGAAGTAGGGAGCTGGTCGCCGAAGGCGAAGAAACTCACGAGGTGAGTTTTCTTCACTTCGTTACGGACGAGTCTCGTACGAAGCTAGGCTTCGGGCGCGTCATGGGAGCCGGACACGACAGACAAAAATTATCGTATAGATTTAATTTTCCGTAGAAAAAACGACCCCTGTGCTTTTTTTGTGGTATAATGAATCAAGGAGAATTTTATGGCAAAAAAGAAGACGGAAAATAAAAAGAAAACTGCTGCAGAAAAAAGCGTGAATGAGAGTCAGGAGACGAAACTTTCAGGCTCTCAGGGAGCAAAAGTTCAGCCTGCAAAAACAGAATGGTTTGAAAAAGAAGATTTTTGGAACAACTACGCTCCTATTATGTTTGATGCTGCTCGCTGGGCAGAAGCTCCCGCTGTAGCCGAAAGTGTTTGTAAAATTGCGGGACTGGGAAAAGGTGCGAAAATTTTGGATGCTGGCTGTGGCCCCGGGCGAATTGCCGTGGAGCTTGCCAGCCTTGGACTTGAAGTTACAGGAGTCGACTTGATTCAGAGCGAGCTTGATGCCGCCGCAGAATCTGCCAGTGCTGAGGGCGTTGACCTGGAGCTTATTAAAGCAGACTTGCGCAGCTTTAAGAGCGAGAAGAAATTTGACTGTGCAATCAATTTGTTCACTTCGTTCGGTTATTGCGACACAATCGAGGAAGACGTGCAGATTTTAAAATCGATTTTCAATTCCGTGCGGGACGGCGGCTTCTTCATTCTGGAGAACTTAAGCCGGGAAATTGCGATAAAAGACTTCACCGAGGGCGAATGGTTTGAGCGGGCAGGAAAGACCGTCCTCACTGATTTTAGCGTGGTCGGTGCCTGGGAAGGCCTTCGTTCCCGCTGGATTTTAATCGACAATGAGACCGGCGAGCGGATTGAACACGAATTCATCCAGCGGCTTTATTCTGCCATTGAGTTGAAGCGCATTATGATAGGAATCGGCTTTAAGTCGGTGGAAATTTATGGAGACTTCGACTTTAGCCCCTACAACCAGAATGCACGGACTATGGTGATTGTGGCTAGGAAGTAGGGTAGAGCCTCATTATAAAAAAAACTGCCCGAAGATGCAAACACAAGGTGCACCGTCGGGCAGTTCATTTTTTGATTTTCAGCTTACAGTTTTTAACTTTCAACCTTCAGTTTTCCGTTTTCAGTTTTCAACTTTCAGCTTTCCGTTTTCAACTTTCAATTTACACAGCCGTAGTTGCCGGCACTGCATTCTTTGCGTCAATAGGGTCATCGTCAACGAACTGGGCTCCACCACTTGCGTACTGGATGATTGGCTCTACTTCGCCTTTTTTCGTCCAGATTTTGCCGTTTGGAAGCTCGTCCGGGTTTTTGCCGATTGGGGCATTGCTCAAAAGCAGCTTGAGGCGGTTGAGCTGGTTGACTTCTGATGCACCAGGATCGTAGTCGATTGCGCTGATGTTTGCCTCCGGGTAGCGGCGGCGCAATTCTTTTATCATGCCCTTACCGGTGATGTGGTTTGGAAGACATGCAAAAGGCTGGATACAGGCGACGCTTGGAGCTCCTGAGTGAATCAATTCTACCATTTCGGCCGTGAGGAACCAGCCTTCGCCAGAGATGTTTCCTGTCTGAATGAGTCCTTCGACGCTCTTCATCATCTTCCAGATTGAAACTGGCGGCTCAAAGCGGCGGCTCTTACGCAGGCATTTCTTCATGTAGCGGCGATAAAGTTCCAGTGCCCAAACGAAAAGTTTTCCGTTTCGCTCTTCTGATTTTGGGAAGGCAAGTTCCCTGTAGCGGAAGGCACCGTCTGAGAAGGTGTAGAACATGAAGTCCATGAAATCTGGCATGACACATTCAGCTCCCTCTTTTTCGATTACATTTACGATGTCGTTGTTTGCAGTCGGGTGGAATTTTACGAGAATTTCACCGACAACGCCGACACGAGCCTTTTTGACCGGAAGAATCGGCAGATTGTCGAAATCTTTGATGATTCCACGGATAAGGCGTCGGTATTTGAAGATTGAGTTTGATTTAAGCATTTCTTCGGCTTTTGCATTCCACTTTTCGTAGAGGCGGTTTGCACTGCCCGGCTCTGCCTCGTATGGTCGCACGCGGTAAAGAACGCGCATGAGCAAGTCACCGATGAACATAGACATTGCGGCTTTGTGAACCATGCCAGGCGTGAATGTGAAGCCAGGGTTCTTTTCCATGCCCAAGGCGTTAAGTGAAATAACCGGGATGTGGCTCCAGCCCGCATCGTTCAAGGCTCGGCGGATAAAGCCGATGTAGTTTGTCGCACGGCAGCCGCCGCCAGTCTGAGACATGATAAGGGCCGTTTTATTGATGTCGTACTTTCCTGATTCGAGAGCCTCAATCATCTGACCTGTCGTGAGGATAGACGGATAACATGCGTCATTGTTTACATATTTAAGGCCTGTATCAACGGCTTTTGGATCAACTGCATCGAGAACGACGAAATTGTAGCCTGAATACTGGAATGCTTTCTGCAGCAAGCGGAAGTGAATCGGCGACATCTGCGGAGAAAGAATCGTGTATTCGTGTTTCATTTCTTCGGTGAAGATAACTCGCTGATAAGCTGCGCTCTTTGTCGGAAGTTTTTTGTGGCTTCTCTGTCGGGCACGAACGGCCGCAATGAGCGAGCGGATTCGGATTCGCACTGCACCGAGGTTAGAGCCTTCGTCAATCTTAATTAGTGTGTACATGCGGCTCTTTGCCTTCATAATTTCGTCAACCTGGTCTGCCGTTACGGCATCGAGACCACAACCAAATGAAGTGAGCTGAACGATTTCGAGGTTAGGCATTCCTGCTACGAAATTTGCGGCACGGTAAAGCCTGTTGTGGTATGTCCACTGGTCGATGATACGAAGAGGGCGTTCTACTGAACCCAAGTGAGCCACCGAGTCTTCGGTGAAGACTGCAAGACCCAGACCGTGAATCATTTCTGGAATTCCGTGGTTGATTTCCGGGTCAAGGTGATAAGGTCGGCCCGCGAGAACAATACCGTTTCCGCCAGTTACGACCAGCTGCTCCAATGCTTCTTCTGCCGCCTTTTGAGTGTCAATCTTGAACTGTTCCTGCTCCTTCCAGCCTTCGTCAACAGCCGCATAAACAGCATCTTTTGTGAGGGTAGGGAAGTGCTTGTGCAGCTCTTCGTAAAGTCGCTCACGCAGGCGAGGCAAATCGTAAATCGGAAGGAAAGGATTCATAAAGAGCAAATCTTTAGCTTCGTTGATTGAGTCGAGATTGTGCTTTAAGACTTCTGGGTATGAGGTGACGACCGGGCAGTTGTAATGGTTTCCAGCTCCCTTGTCCTCAAGTTTTTCGTAAGGAATACATGGATAGAAGATGAATTTGCAGCCCATTTTGAGCAGCGATTCCATGTGTCCGTGAGATATTTTTGCCGGGTAACAGACTGACTCAGAAGGAATTGAGTCGATACCACGCTCGTAAATCATGCGGCTTGAGCGGGGAGATGTTTTAACCTGGAAGCCCAGTTTTGTGAAAATCGTGAACCAGAGAGGGTAGTTCTCATACATGTTGAGAACTCTTGGAATTCCAACTGAGCCCATGGGGGCATCTTCCGGACGAAGTGGAATGTAGTGGTTGAAAAGGCGTTTGTACTTCCAGTCAAAGAGATTTGGAAGCTCATATCCTGTTGATTCAACGCCTGTGTTTGCCTTGTTTGAGCCGTCAACTGTTTTTGCGTTTTCGTCTTTAAGCTGATGACGCTCCAAACCTTTTTCACAGCGGTTTCCAGTAATGAACTGGCGCTTCTGACCGCCTGTTGTGAATGTGTTGATTGTGAGAAGACAGTTGTTCTGGCAGCCGCCACATCGAGTAAGCTCAAGCTCAACTTTGAAAGACTCAAGCTGCTCAAGAGTTGCGATGTTAGAGACGATTTTTGGCGGAACCCAGCCCTTTTCCTGACCTGGTTTTGGAGCGGTTAAGTCACACCACTGATCGTAAGCGATAAGGGCAGAGCCGTAAGCTCCCATGAGACCTGCGACATCAGGGCGGAATACATTGACTCCGGCGATTTTTTCGAATGCACGCAAGACAGCGTCGTTATAGAATGTTCCGCCCTGAACTACGACTTTTGTGCCGATTTCTGAAGCACGGCGGAGTTTGATTACTTTGAAAAGTGCGTTTTTGATTACTGAATAAGAAAGACCTGCTGAGATGTCATCGATTGTGGCACCTTCTTTTTGAGCCTGTTTTACACGGCTGTTCATAAAGACTGTACATCGTGAACCCAAATCGACTGGCTTTTTGGCGAGAAGTGCTCGTTTTGAGAATTCCTTGATGTCCAGGTTCATTGAGTTTGCGAAGTTTGCAAGGAAGGAGCCACAACCTGCAGAACAAGCCTCGTTGAGCTGAATTGAAGTGATTGCTCCGTCTTTCATGCGAAGGCACTTCATGTCCTGACCACCGATGTCGAGAAGGAACTCAACGCCCGGAACAAAGAATTCAGCTGCACGGTAGTGAGTGATTGTCTCAACTTCACCCGCATCGACTCCAAGAGCGGCCTGGAAGAGAGCCTCACCGTAACCGGTTGAGACTGCACGGGCAATATAGCAGTCTTCAGGAAGGATTTTGTACAAATCTTTGAGGACTCGGACAGCCAAATCAACAGGATTTCCGGCGTTTACATCGTAGAAATCCCACAAGATTTCGCCTTTTTTATTGATGAGGACAGCTTTTGTTGTCGTAGAACCGGCATCGAGACCGAGGAAGAGGGGACCGTGCTCATCATTGAGATTGCCCCGTTTAGCCTTGTCTTCGCCATGCCTTGCCCTGAATTTTGCAAGGTCTTCTTCGTCAACGAAAAGAGGTTCCAGTCGCTGAACTTCGTTTAATTCGGCACCTTCAAGGTTTTTGAGTGAATCCCTGAATTCTGCAATCGTCGGGAATTTTTTTGGCATTGAAGAAGAAAGAGGATTGCAGACCTTTTCTGCTGAATATGCTGAGCCTGCCGCAACGAAAAGCTGGCTGTCATCTGGAACGATAATCTCGTCATCTTTAAGCTTGAGAGTCTCAATAAAGCGGACACGGAGCTGGTCAAGGAAGTGAAGCGGGCCACCCAAAAATGCTACATGACCTTTGATTGGCTTACCGCAGGCAAGACCTGAAATTGTCTGATTAACAACTGCCTGAAAAATAGAAGCCGCAATGTCTTCCCTTCGTGCTCCTTCATTGATAAGAGGCTGGACATCTGTTTTTGCGAAAACGCCACAGCGGGCTGCAATCGGATAAATCTGCTGACAACCGGCTGCAAGCTTGTTGAGGCCAGGTGCGTCTGTTTCGAGCAGGGCTGCCATCTGGTCGATGAAGGCACCTGTACCGCCAGCACAAGTACCGTTCATTCGCTGCTCGACTCCGCCTGTAAAATAAGTGATTTTTGCGTCTTCGCCACCAAGTTCGATTACAACATCTGTCTGTGGAATTATTTTTTTGACAGCGGTTGTGGCCGCAACGACTTCCTGAATGAAAGGAATGTTGAGCCACTGAGAGACAGAAAGACCGCCAGAACCAGTGACTTTTACGGAAACAGTATGTTTTTCGCCCAATTTAGCGATTTTTTCGATTTCACCGAGAGCCTGAGTGACGACTGTGATAATCGTATTTCGTATGTCGGCACGGTGTCTCTGGTAGTCACCATAAATCATCTTGTCGTTTTCGTCGAGACAGACGACTTTTACGGTGGTAGAGCCAACATCAATACCAATTCTGATAGGTGTGACTGCCGGAGTGAATACTGTATTTGCTGTTTCCATTAGAAACCTCTTTTAAAGACAAAAAATCGAGAATATAGACATTTATTCTATACTTTTAATAAGAAGTTTTCAACTCACCTTTGGAAAAGACTCAGGGCAAGCTCATTATATTACATTTGCAGTAAAAATGGCGCGAGGGAGTAAAACGGCTTACGGGGACATTCGTTTTGTGCTGCCGCGGAAGCGGCAAATGTATATAATTACAAGCACAAAACGCATGTAGCAGGCGAGCCTGCGGTCCCGATAAGTTGTTTTTACGACCGGGAGCCATTTTTTAGGCAGAAAGAGTTATAATGCGCTTACCTTTGGAAAAGTCTTGTCTGAGGAGAAAATTGATTTTTGGATTTGCGGATGAATTATGTCTGCTTGCTTATCTTCTTCTTCGTTCCAGGTTTTGTCGCTCCATGTAAAACCTGGCCTTTTCGTTGTACATTTCTTCATCGGCCAAATGCATTGAGCGCCGGAGTTTTTGACCTTCTTCGTTCCAGTGGCTCCCCACGGACAGGCAGACAGGCGAGCCGTAGCGGGATCGTGCTTTCAGTTCATTTACTTTTTCGTCAAAGTCCTCTTTTTGGCAGTCAGGAACTATGATTACGAATTCATCGCCGTTTGACCGGTAAATTTCATCCTTTTTGAAAAGCTCTTTGATGAGTTCTGCCGCTTTTTTTAGCAGGACATCGCCGTAGCTGTGACCGCTGTCCTCGTTGACCTGCTCCAGGCCGTTTACATCAGCAAAAATGACTCCAAAGGGGGCGACAATGCCTTCTGTGCCTTTTACGAAATTGTCTACCCTGAGGTTCATTGCGCTTCTGTTTTTGACATCCGTGAGAATATCCATGGTGCTGATTGTCTCCAGGTTTGAAATGATGCCCTGATTTGAAATTTCTACGGAAACGAAGTATGACATCAGTTCAAGGAGTTCTTTTAATTCAACGACTTTATTTGTGTTGAAATTGGTTATGAAAATATAGCCGGAAATTTCTCCTGATTTGTGAAGGGGGAAGAGCATTATGCTTTCGATTTTGTCCTTGCGGAGGGTGTAAACCCAGGGGGCGTTTTCTTTTTCTATTTCGGCCATGTCAACTTCATCTTTGATTATGATTCCGTTGCTTTTGCCAAGTGTCTTTTCCCAGCTTTCAATTATGTCGTATGAAAGGTTCTGGCTTGCTTCCATGAAGGTCTGCTTGGGGGCTTTTAGTTTTTCGTAGAGGACTGAATAAGTTTTCCTGTTTTTGTCAAGGGTGAGTATGCAACAGCATGTGGCTTCGGATTGTTCTTGTATGTCTGATACGACTTTTGAAATACCTTCGACTAAAGTCTTGCTGTTTTTAAGACTGATGCTGGCTTTTAACACTTGTTTTGCCGTCTCAAATGAAACGTTTGCCAGTCTGTCTGCCTCTGGCTCTAATGTAGTTTCAAGGAAGAAGGCACAGTAAGACAGCCCTGAGTCACTGCAGCTTAGGGGAACAAAAGTGATGTCCGACCAGCAGTTGATTCCGTTGCTTTTGACATAGGCGTGCATCTTTTGTTTTTTGATTGCAGACCTGTAACAAAAATCTTCGAACTTTGAGTCTTTGGGCACAAGCTCGTCATAAAGCATACCGTCGTGATAACGGGCAACGCCCATTTTCTCACGGTAAATATCATTTGCTTTGACTATGCGAATTTCCCCGCAATGGTTATTTGACTGCTCCTGAACAGAAAGAACGGCACATGCCAGAGAAAAAGTGTTCACAAAACCCTGAAAGTCCATGTATCTATTCTACAACTCTTTTTTGGAATCCGCAAATTTTTGTGTTAAGCCTGCCAGACCCGGCTTCGCCGGATCCTGAAGATAAAGAAGAAAGTGAATCAGATTAAATTCACGAAGAAGGGGAGGATTATGACCGTAAGGAGACCGCAGACGGCAATGGAAAGGCCGCTCATGGCTCCCTGAACCTCTCCCATTGCAAAGGCTTTTGCTGTTCCCATGGCATGTCCGGTCGTTCCGCAGGCAACTCCCTGGGCAACTGGCTCTTTGATTCTGAAAAGCTTGCAAAAAATGCTTCCGAATATGTTTGCCATGTTGCCCGCAATCGTAATCAGCAAAATCGTGACCGATTCAACTCCCCCGTTTTGGTTTGAGAGAGCCACACCAATTGGAGTCGTGATTGATTTTGGCAGGATCGAGACATATTCAGTGTGTCCGATTTTAAATATGGCACAGAAAGCAAGAATGAAAAGAGCATTTGCCAGCACTCCGGCAATGATACCCAAAACAATGGCCAGTGCATTTTCCTTCAGTTTTGAGAACTGCCTGTAAAGGGGAATTGCGAGCGCAACCGTACATGGAGTCATTAAATAGTAGAGAAATTGCGCCCCGTCAAGATATTTCTCGTAAGGAATTTTTAGGACGACCAGTAAAATGATGATAAAGGCGCAGGATACCAAGAGTGGGGCAAAAAGGAAGAATTTTGTCTTCATGTAAATTATTGAGGCGAGCCAGTAGCAGACCAGAGAGATAAAAAGCCCGAATGAGAGTGAATTTGATAAAAAGTCAGTGATTTCCGTCATTTCTTAAATTTTCCCATGAGACGAATGACCAGCTGAGTGACATGGCCAGAGGCGAAAAAAACTGCGATGGAGCTGCCAACTCCGATAAAAATCAGGGCCAGCCAGTGTTGCTTGAGAATTGGCCATGCCAAAATAAGTCCTACGGTCGAAGGAATGAACAAAATGGGCATGATTCCCAAAATGCCAACGGAAACTCCCTCAACGGCTTCAATGGGAATGAGCTTGCTCTGCAGGGCCGCAAACATGAGGACAAGGCCGTAAATGCTGGCAGGAACCGGCAGGGGAATTAGACGGTGTAAAATTTCACCGATGAAGCAAACTGTAACTAAAATAGTGAATTGTTTGATGAAATGCATATAAAGCCAACGCCATGAGATTATAATTGCAAATGTCGAGTTTTGCAATTATATGGAAATAATGATGCAGGGCAAGTGCATTATAAACCGTACTGTCTAAAA
>DGTW01000245.1:12215-12605 GCA_002393835.1 Treponema sp. UBA4326 | reverse complement strand
CAGGCCAGAAATATATCCGCGACAATCTGATTGCGAAGCTTGAAGAAGAGGCCGCATCTGACAAGGCGACTGATTCAGAGAAGGCCGCAATCGCAAAATTCCTGGAGACAAAAGACAGTACTCTTGAGAATTCAAAGGCTGTAGAGGCTCTCATTCCTGAACTTGAAAAGGCTTCAAAGAACGGATGCCCGATTGCTGCTGAAGTTCTCGAACAGAAGGACTACCTCTCTAAGAAATCTGTATGGATTTTCGGAGGAGACGGTTGGGCTTACGACATCGGTTTCGGCGGTCTCGACCATGTTTTGGCTTCTGGCGAAAACATCAACGTTATGGTATTCGATACAGAGATGTACTCAAATACAGGCGGACAGGCATCAAAGGCTTCTAACA
>DGTW01000245.1:0-12159 GCA_002393835.1 Treponema sp. UBA4326 | reverse complement strand
TCGGTGAAGTCTGTCAGTTCGCAGCAGCTGGTAAAGAGATGGGCAAAAAATCCCTCTCTGAAATCGCTATGAGCTACGGCTATGTCTATGTCGGACAGATTGCTCTCGGTGCTAACCCGGCTCAGGCTCTCAAAGTCATCCAGGAAGCAGAAGCTTACAACGGTCCGTCACTCATCATCGGATACGCTCCATGTGAGCTCCACGGTGTCAAGGGCGGCATGAACCACTGTCAGGACGAGATGAAGGCAGCCGTAAAAGCAGGTTACTGGAACCTCTTCAGCTTCAACCCGGCCCTCAAAGCAGAGGGCAAGAATCCGTTCACCCTCACTTCTAAGGAAGGCGACGGAAGCTACCAGGCATTCCTCAACAACGAGACACGATACAGTGCACTTACACGCAAGTTCCCGGAGCGAGCTAAGGTTCTCTTCGACCGCAACGAACAGGCTGCTAAGGCTCGATTCGAGCACTTGCAGAAGCTGGTTGAACTGTACAAATAAGTTTTATGCTGACACTCTGAGGAGTGCAGCATAAAACATTATGAACACGACCTGCCGTAAGGCAGGCGTGGCAAATCAATTTCAAACACGACAAAAGGTCAGCCGGTGGCTGGCCTTTTGCGTTTTAAATCGTAGGGGAATAATTTCTAGACCCATGCGTATGATTCCTTTTAAGGTGCGTTTTTTTGGTTTCTAAAAATAATTATTACAAATAATTCCTATTTCCCAAAATATCCTTGAAGTTTATTGTACATTTCAAGCAGAAGTTCGTATTGTTCTGTTGTTTTGGGAACATCACTTTGAAGCGAATTGCTGGAAAAAAGAAGAGCGGGATGAACGCCTAAAACTGTGGCGATATCTAAAATCAAGTCAAATGAAGGTTTTGCAATTCCACATTCAATATTACCGATTGTGCTTGTAGTAACATCACATAATTCTGAAAGTCGTGCCTGCGTGAGTTTCTTTTCTTTCCGGTATTTCTTTAAATTTGATATAAATTCTTGCTGATAATTTGCCATTTTTATCAGTATAAAACGATGAATTTAAATTTGACATCTTATATATTTGATAATACAATTTAAATATCAGTTTAATTGATATTATTAAAACTGAAATTGATTAGAGAGGATGACTATAAAAGAGGAGAAAACTATGTTTTGTAAAAATTGTGGAAATAAACTTACCGAGGGAACGGCTTTTTGCCCAAATTGTGGAAATGCCGTGAGAAGTAGTGCGTTTCAAACAACATCTTCTATGACTTCTAACACCACAGGAAATGAAGTTTTTGTTCGAGGATTTAGATGCGCGGGAAACGGTATGTACTATGCATTTTGCTATTTTGCACCTATCGCTTTGTTTGTACTAGGAATATATATCGCACAATATACAAATTTTGGTCTTTTTCTGGCTCTCGTTGGTTTTTTAGTTGCAATTTTTATAAAAAAAATTTTCAAACAAAGTATTTTATTCGATGAATCTAACCAAACTTTTTTTACAATGCACATTCTCATTTGCCATTTACAATGAAATCGTTAAACATTGCTGATGTAAAATCAATTCGTCTGAGATATGTAAAAATTGGATTTGGTACATCAAAAGCCTCTCTAAACGATCCTGGAAAATACCATGTAATTTCATTGGATGCAGAGTCTCCTGAAAAATCAATAAAGGTTTGGTTCCCAAAGGATGGAAATGCAGAAGAATTTATCCCGGTTCTTGAAAAAGCAATTCAAACAAGCGGTAAATCTCTAACCGTCGACAAAAAAGATGAATTGATTAAATGGGCGGATTTTGAAACTGAACTCAATAATGCCTAAGCTACGAGGAGAAAATTATGTTTTGTGAAAATTGTGGTGAGGAATTAAGTGATGAGGTTCAGTTCTGCACAAAATGCGGTAAGCCGATAAAAACTGAAACAGAAACTCCACAGAAAAATTCAAAAATGCCTGCTTCAAAAAAAATAATTGATAATATCAAAAGTATTGGAGCATTAATTTTTATCATATTTGTTGCAGTTGCTCTCGTCAGAAATTGTTCTTCTTGTGCAGAAAGAAGTGGTCTAAAAAGTACGGCATCAGAAAAAAATGCAATAAAAACAATTAAGGAATCCTATTTTTATAATTATCCGTCTATGACAATTGGAAAAGCAGTAGATAACTTTTTTTCAAAACCAAAATGGTCGGCAGGGCTTCCGGAGGACAACTCTCTTCATGGTTATATGCTGGTTAATTGTAAAGGTGGCATAACTTATGATGATAAACCTGTCGATGCGGAGATTCATTTTTTATTGTATTCTGAAACTGGTGAATTTGAGTTAAATGCTTTTGAACTGAACGGTATTCCGCAAAGTCAATATATGATAATTTCACTTATATCAGCAATGTATGAATAAAAAAAGGAGAAAATTATGTTTTGTGAAAATTGTGGTACACAGCTTGAAAATAATGCTGTTTTTTGTACAAATTGCGGTGCAAAAACCGATGTTGTTGTAAATAGTGCTAGTCCAGCAAATTTAATTCAACAAATCAGAAAAATCATCGCTATTGTTGCAGGTGTGATTTTAATTTTTGCTCTCATAATAGCAAATTCATCAGACCCAATGGATAAGGCTCTTGATAAAATGGAAACCGCAATAGTACGAATGGAAAAATTACGAAAGAAAAGCAATGAAAATAAAATTGATCAGGCTACATTTCTTTCCGAATATACAAAAATGATGAAAGAAATTAAAGAAAGTCAAGAATTAATTGATGGTTATGATGATTCAGAAATAAGCCTTGAACAATGGCAGCGTATTTTAAATTTGGGACAAAGAGCGTATCAGTTAAATTAAGGGGAAGTTATGTTTTGTCCAAAATGTGGAAAAGAAATATCTGACAATCCAAAATTTTGTCCTTCATGCGGGGCAAATCTTTCATCAGAATCTCAATCTTCACAAGCACCTGTTCTAAATGGAACTGTAACAATCAACAATCTTTTTGATAACGAAAATATACTTCAAAAAGAAAACGGTGGTTGTTTTACAGTGTATGAACATCAGAGTGATTTGAGTGTTTCCCCATTAACATTGTCTATTGCGTACTTTATGCAGCAAATGAATGTTAGAAAGCGACAGGTTCTTTGCAAATTCGAAGGAAATGCTGTAAAAATTCAAGCGGGTGCAATGCAATGGATGAGTGGAAATGTTCAAATGAAATCTGATGTAAAGTCTGTCGGTTCATTTCTTGGAAAAGTTGTAAAAGGGGCAATTACTGGAGAATCTGCTGTAAAACCCTTGTATTCTGGTAATGGTTATGTAATGCTTGAACCTACTTTCAGGCATTTACTTGTTGAAAATGTCGCAGATTGGGGAAGCGGGATAGTTCTTGATGACGGACTTTTTCTTGCCTGTGACGCTCAAATTCAAGAGTCAATTTCTCGAAGAACAAACTTTTCTTCTGCATTGCTTGGTGGTGAAGGTCTTTTTAATTTATGTCTTTCAGGAAACGGATACTGTGTTCTTGAATCTCCTGTTCCTCGTGAAGAACTTATCGAATTCAATCTTGATAATAGTGTGGTAAAAATTGACGGAAATATGGCGATTGCATGGTCATCATCACTCAATTTTACAGTCGAAAAAGCCGCAAATTCTTTGATAGGTTCTGGTCTAAGCGGAGAAGGATTTGTAAATGTCTATCGCGGAACTGGAAAAATCTTAATGGCACCAACAATTACAGGAACAGTTCATGATGACAAATCAAAAGGCCCGCAACAAACAGAATCAAATTCTTCACAAGGACTCGTTTCAAGTCTTGCAAGTAGTTTACAATTCTAAAGGGTAAATCATGAAAAAAATTATTTTTACTTTGTTATCGATTTTAGCAATTCTTTTATCAATCAGTTGAAAAAAAATCTCTTATCAATTCTATTGCAAATACTCAAGAGAAAAAAGAATTTTCTGGAACTTATTGTGCATACAATGAGAGTGAAGACACAGCTCAGATTATTATTTTCTATGACAACAATGAATTTGTTTTAATGGATATTTCTGATAATATTGTGCTTTCAAAGCGATTTGCCTTGCGAAAAGACAATGACACTTATTATGTAAAACTCATTGCAACATATAATTTCGGCTGGGAAGAAGAAACTTCTCAGGAAGAAATAATTGATATGCAAAATGCAGAGAGGAAAAAATATGCTTGTCTCTGCAAAAACCAGCATATAGTCTTCAGTTTCGGGAGTTGTCGGATGATATCAATCATTGTTTTTATTTTTGTTTTTCTGGTTTTAGTAATTATTTTCGTCTGTGTTCAGGACAGTGGAAAAACTGGAGAAGAAGAAAAACAGCGCCCTGCTTCCAGACGAAATGATAAGTCTGACATCGAACTTCTTATGGAAGACGATGATATCCGCAGGGAATTTGGTGAAGACGGAATATTTTAGTTTTCCTGTTCGTTCCAGCCTGCCTCGTTCATTTTATAGTCTTTGTCTTCGTCTATCATCTGAAGAAAAATATCTGTAATTGCCGGATCAAAATGCGTTCCCCTGCACCTCTCGATTTCTGCGCGGACTTCTTTCTGTGGGCGGATTGCAGAATAGGCACGTTTTGAAGTCATTGCATCATATGCATCTGCAATTGCTATTATTCTGGCTTCTTCAGGTATCTGGCTGCCTTTAAGTCCGTCCGGATATCCTGTTCCATCGTAGTGTTCGTGATGCCATCTTGCTCCGATTGCAAGTCCCGGAATCTCGGGTATGTTCTTGAGGATGTTGAATCCTGTGAGCGTGTGTTCTTTAATGTCGGCATATTCTTCGTCAGTGAGGCGTGAATCTTTGCGGATAATGTTTCCGGCAACGCCGATTTTTCCGATATCATGCAGGAGGCCCATGGAGTAAATATCATCCTGATCCTGTTCATTTCGTCCGAGGCGGCGCGCAATTTCCTTTGAATACTTTGCTACACGGAAAGAGTGACCGCGGGTGTAGTGATCCTTTGCATCAACTGTTCCTGACAGTGCAAGCATGATCTGTTGTGTAAGGCGCTTGAATTTGCCTGCCTGCCGGTCTACTTCCCGCTGGAGGTTTTCCTGGAGGAAAGAAAGTTCAATCGTATTCTGAACCCGCTGAATCAGGATTCCCGGAATAAATGGCTTGGAAATAAAATCTGTTGCACCGTCATGGAGTCCGCGGATTTCTGTTTCATTATGGTCATCACTTGTAAGAAAAATAACCGGAATGGATGCTGTCTGAGGATTTGCCTTGAGCTGGTGAAGGACATCGAACCCGGAAATTCCTTTCATGTAAACGTCGAGAAGAATTAAGTTCGGTTTGTGTGTTTTGACGTATTCAAGGCATTCTTCACCTGATGAAGCAGTCGTGACTGTGAATTTGGATTCAAGAATTCTTCGGGCGAGGGAAAGCATCATTGTTGAATCATCAACAACCAGAACTTCACCCTTAAAATTTTTTGACAGTTCATGGACTTTCTGCAGCATAACTTCTCCGAAACGCAGTTTTCCCCATTTTACTATAATTCTCCGGATTGTGAATATATCCGGTATGTAAAAATTGAATTATAAAGGATGCTGGAATATACTTGAATAAAAGATTATACAGCGGGGTGTATGTATGCTTAAAAAGCGGTTTTTTATCTTTATTCAGATTTTTGTAATTCTTGCCGGAGTTTTTTCAGAAACAAGGACATTTTATTTTACCAGACATGGTCAGAGGGGTGATCCGGCATACCAGCAGAAGTTTGAAAAATGTGTCGAAGATGCACTTACGCCTAAAGGTCAGAAACAGGCCGAATTTCTTGGAGAATATCTCAACAGTATAAAATTTAAAGGTACCATTTATATTTCTCCTTTTTACCGTACGCTTCAGACAGCCGAAGGAGCAGCTTCCAGACTTCCTGAGATGAAGAAGATTGCTGAACCCCGCCTTCAGGAAAAATCCAAGAATAAGGATTCTTCCGGTATAAAGATTATTGAACGCTGCCTTACAAAAAAAGAAATACAGGACAATTTCCCAGACGTAACTGTTCCTGACGGAATGAAATTTCCGTGGCGTTTTGATAATGAAACAAAGAAGGATATAGACAGGCGTATTGCAGAGCTTATTGATGAATGCATCTCAAATACGGAAGGAGATCTTTTCTTTGTCTGTCACGGAGGAATACTGCCGGTTGTAATCCGCTGCATGAGAAAACGTGGTTCAGACTTTGAACACAGGAAAGCCTGGAACTGCTGTCTATATGCGTTCACGATTGATACGGAAACAAAACGCGTCGTTAAGGCAGAGGACCTCACGAAAAACTACCTGAATGACGAGATGATTACGGATAATATGAAGTAATTCTGTTTACTTTAGAATAAAATGCTGTTCACTTTTACTTTTCCCGTTGTTTACTAATAAAATTTATTTGTTCACTTTTGATTGACTTATTATTTAACAGATGTTAAACTGTAAACATCCAATGAAGAGGAGTTAATCTTTGAGAAAAGCAAATCCAGAAGTACTGAATAAAATCAAGAACGCGGCAAAAGAACTTTTATCAGAGAAAACTGCATCTGAAATCGGAATGCGGGATATTGCTGCAAAATGCGGAATTACTGCAGCAAATATTTACCACTACTACAAAAATAAAGATGATTTGTTTAAGGATATTTCTGCATCGGTTAGTTCCGTACAGGAGGATAATAATTCTGAAAACAATCAAAAGAGGAAAAAAATGAAAGAACTTTCTAAACTGATGGATTTCAGGCCGAGTATTAAAGTTGTTGATGCCACACTTCGTGACGGTGGACTTGTAAATGATTTTTATTTTCCGGAAGGCTTTGAAAAAGCCGTTTACGAAACAAACGTAAAAGCCGGCATTGACTATATGGAATTCGGTTACCGTGCAGACAAAGAAATGTTCGATGTAAATAAATTCGGACCTTGCAAATTTTCTACAGACGATTTTATCCGCAGTATCGTCGGTGAAAATGATACAGACCTTAAGATTGCAATCATGACCGATGTAGGCCGTACAAATTACAGGCAGGATCTTGATGAAAAAGCAAACAGTCCTGTTGATCTCGTTCGCGTAGCAACATATCTCCATCAGATGCCTGGTGCAATTGATATGATTGAAAATGCAAAAAAGAAGGGATATGAAGTAAGCTGCAACATCATGGCAATTTCAAATTCCCAGGAATCTGATCTTCGCGTTGCACTTGATCTTCTTGGTAAATCGCCTGTAGATATGATTTATATCGTCGACAGCTACGGTGCCCTCTATCCTGAACAGATTGAACGCATCGTTGATCTTTACAGTGAATTTGCTGAAAAATACGGAAAGAAACTTGGTATTCATGCTCATGACAACCAGAAACTTGCTTTTGCAAATACACTTGAAGCGCTTGGTGACGGAGTTGATTATCTTGATGCAACTTACGCCAGCATGGGACGCGGAGCCGGAAACTGTTCAATGGAACTTCTTCTTGCAACGCTGAGAAATCCGAAATATAACCTGTATTATATCCTTAAGTTCCTTGAGGAACATATGGAGCCTCTTAAAAAGAGCGGTGTTCACTGGGGATATGACATTCAGTACCTTCTGACAGGAGTTCTGAACCAGCATCCGAGGACTGCAATCCAGTTTACAAAAGATGAACGCAGGGACTTTTCAGAATTCTACAAGGAAATAACTACACAGGCTTAAAAGCTGATGTTTAAGGCCGTCTGTCCGGTTCGGGCAGGCGGTTTTTTATTGACTAATCTGTATATTCGCTGACGATGCTTCTTACGGGATTAAGGTAATTTGCACCGAACATGTTGAGGTGATTCAGCAGATGGTAAAGATTGTATATGTCACGTCTTTCTTCATAGCCGTTTTGAAGCGGACTGACAGATTTATATGTTTCATAGAATTCTGCAGGAAAGCCGCCGAAAAGTTCTGTCATGGCAATGTCTGCTTCTGCATGTCCTGAATATACAGCCGGATCTATAAGACATGCTTTTCCGTCCGGTCCGCACATAACATTACCTGCCCACAGGTCGCCGTGTAAAAGAGACGGAGATTCCGGTTCAATCAGGAATTCATCAAGATGATCCAGGAGTTTTGTTATTTTGTTTTTGAGGCCGTCATCAAAATAGTGGTCAGCATCCTTAAACTGAGGAACAAGGCGCCTGTCCCTGAAAAATTCAATCCAGCTGTCAGAAGGAGTATTAATCTGTTTCCGTGAGCCGATGAAATTATTCTGGATAAAGCCGAATTTTTTATTACTAAAGTCTTTTACGGAAGCTTTATGCATTGATGCAAGTTCTTCAGCAAAAATTTCCCAGTAATTCGTGGCAGGTGCGGCTGATTCTATAAAGTCCATGAAAAGAAATGAGTAGCCGACCTGCTCCCCTTTTTCAGTTCCGGTGCAGAGAATTGCAGGCGTACTGACCGTTGAAGTAGATGCGATTGCAGATATTCCGAGGGCTTCTGCAGCAAAAAAAGGTGCATTATCCTTTTCGTTTGCCTTCATGAAAATTTTACGGCCGCTGCTCAGGGTAAGAGAATAGGATTTATTGATGTCTCCGCCAGAAACGCGTTCAGTTCCGGAGATTGAAGCGTCATTACCGGCAATTGAAGTGAGAGCCTGTGCAAGTGACGTGTAAACGGGTGTTTCGTTAAACATAGTCTTAAGAATAAATCAAATGAATAAAAAGTGCAAAGCAAAAATTAAATGTCAAGGAACAAAGGAAGATCCGGGCGGTAACACGGAAGGTCTATGATTTTAACCTTGAAGAGATTTGCCTTATATTTTGCAATTATTTTTTCATAGTTGGAACCGTGAATGTTTCTGCGCGCAAGTTCATTTACCTCGTGATATGTAAAGCCGAGGTTATCTTCATCGGTTTTTCCGCACATACCGTCGCTTGGTGCCTTATGTGTAAGGGATGACGGAAGTCCAAGGTAATCACCTATTGCAACAACTTCTTCAGTCGTTAATTTATTGATTGGTGCAAAGTCTCCGGCTGCATCTCCGTAAAATGTAGAATAACCGACAAGATCTTCGCTCAGGTTACAGGTATTTACGACACGGCAGTTTCCGATCTGGGCAGCTGCACCATAAAGGGTTGTCATTCTCAGGCGTGCAGGTGTATTTGTTTTGAATACAGGTGAAAAACCATCGTTAGTTTCTGAAAGGCCTGCATTTGTAAAGGCAGAACGGATTCCGTCGTAGGCCTGCTCAATGTTAACGGTATAATTTTTGATCTTGAGATGATTAACTAACGTTTGTGAGTCAGAAATATCCTTCTGGACTCCGTTTGGCATCATGATTCCGATAACACGTTCAGCACCAAGTGCCCGGACCATAAGTGCACTGACGACAGAAGAATCTTTTCCTCCGCTGACTCCGACGATGACTTTTGTTTCGCTGTTTCCGTTTTCGTTAATCCAGTTACGGATCCACTGAACGACTTCGTCCGTAATTTTTGCGGCATCAAAATTGTATTCTGTGTTATTCATGATATTCACCCTGCAGTAAATCCTAGCGATACGCCGTATTATTTTCAATATCCGAAAGTATGATAAATAAATGAGTGCAGTTTTCCTTCCTATTGACTGACTAGGTTTTAGGCTTTAAAGTTATTGTAACGGAGGAACTTATGATCGTTTCGACACGCGGAAGATATGCACTCAGGGTAATGGTTGACATTGCTGAAAATGAAGTGAACGGATATATCCCGCTCAAGGAAATTGCAGAGAGACAGAATATTTCACATAAATACCTTGAAGCAATTATGACACTGCTTTCAAAGGCAGGTTTTGTAGATGCAATCCACGGAAAGGGCGGCGGTTACAAACTGAACCGTAAGCCGGAAGAATATAATGTTGCTGAAATCCTGAACCTTACGGAAGGAACTCTTGCTCCGGTTGCATGTCTTGAAGAAGGTGCAAAGCCGTGCAGTTATAAAAACAGCTGCCGCACTATCGGTATGTGGACGAAGCTCGATTCTCTTGTAAATGATTTTTTTAAGAGCGTTTCAATTAAAGATTTGATGAAAAAGTAGGAAAATATGGAATTTATTAATCAGGAACTCCCGAAGGCTGGTGATACGGTACTTGTAGGAATGAGCGGCGGAGTTGATTCAACGCTGACTGCCCTTCTCCTTAAGGAAAAAGGCTGCAGGGTAATAGGCGTTACCATGTCCATCTGGGACGGCAAACTTCCTGTCATTGAAAATCCGGACAAGCCGATACGCGAATCATGCTATGGACCCGGTGAAGAAATCAATATTGCAGAATGTAAAAAATTCTGTGCTGAACATGGAATTGAATATCATGTAATTGATGCAAAGGAACAGTATAACAGGCAGGTTCTGGAATATTTTAAATCTGAATACAGAAGCGGACGTACACCAAATCCATGCATCATGTGCAACCGTTTCATTAAATTCGGCGCAATGCTTGAAGGAATCAGTCAGGCCGGAATTAAATTCGATTATTTCTGTACAGGTCATTACGCAAGAATCGTCCGTCCTTCAGAAGGATTGTACGGAACAGATGAAAGACCATATATGATTGCGACGGCAGCAGATGTTTCAAAAGACCAGACCTATTTCGTATACCGGGTTCCGTCAAAGGTGCTTGAAAAAGTACGCTTCCCGCTTGCTCAGATGAAAAAAAAGGATGTGATCGAACTTGCAAAAAAAGCCGGTCTTGAAGCTGCAGACAGGGAAGAAAGCCAGGATTTTCTTGGAGAAGAATATTTCGACATGGTATTTGCAGACAGGCCTTCTGTTCCGGGAGATATAATCGACCTTGACGGTCATGTTCTCGGAAGGCACAGGGGAATTGAACATTATACTGTCGGACAGCGCAGGGGACTTGGCGTAAGTGCAAAGTATCCGGTTTATGTTCATTCAATCGATGCAAAAAACAATCTTGTCGTTCTTGCGCCTAATGATGCGCTTAATTCAAACGGCCTGATTGCAGACGATTTTGTCTGGCCCGGAGACGTTGAACCGAAAGAATCATTAAGGGCAAAGGTTAAAATCCGTCTTGCAAGTAAACCTGTTTTGGCTACAATAGAAGCATATAATCCGCTGGAAAGCGATACATATAATTATAAAGGAAAAACCTGGAAAATTACTTTTGATGAACCTCAGAGGGCAATTGCTCCCGGTCAGTCAGCAGTACTTTATGATGATGGAATAATTCTTGGCGGCGGAATTATCTGCAAAAGTTTTTAGTATTATTACTTCGGGGAAACAGGTCATATGGCATACAAGATTTTCATTGACGGAAAAGAAGGAACAACAGGTCTCAAGATTTACGAGCGGTTTGAAAACCGTTCTGACATTGAGATTCTTTTGATTGACGAGGAGAAGCGAAAGGATCCGGCTGAGCGCGCTAAGATGATTAACACTTCGGATTTTACTTTCCTCTGCCTGCCGGATGCAGCGAGTATCGAGGCGGTTTCGCTTTGTACGAATCCAAAAGTACGGATTATAGACGCTTCTACGGCTCACCGTACGAACCCGGACTGGGCTTACGGCTTCCCGGAACTTTCGGCTGAACACCGTGCACGTATCGAAAAATCTAACCGTGTTGCAGGTCCTGGCTGCTATGCTTCGGGATTTGCTTCAATCTGCTATCCTCTTGTTTCCCGCGGAATCATGTCACCTGATTATCCTGTGGTCTGCCATGCTGTTTCGGGCTATTCTGGTGCCGGCAAAAAGGCAATCGCCCAGTATGAAGACCCGAACCGAAACCCGGAGCTTGATTCACCACGTCTTTATGCCCTCACTCAGGAGCACAAGCATCTTCCGGAAATGATGAAGGTCTCTGGCCTCAACTACAAGCCTATTTTCAATCCTTATGTCTGCGATTACTTCCAGGGAATGACTGTCACTGTCTCTCTTCACGCCCGCCTTCTGGAGAAAAAGCTCACCGCAAAGGAAATAGCCGAAGTCTTCAAGGAGCATTATGACGGCTGCAAGTTCGTAAAGGCAGCTGATTTCATGGGCGAAGGCATTTTGACCGAAAGCTTTATCCCGGCAAACACTCTCGCCGGAACAAACAACATGCAGATTTTCGTCTGCGGCAACGACGAGCGAATCGTTATAACAAGCCGTTTCGACAACCTTGGCAAAGGTGCAAGCGGTGCTGCCGTCCAGTGCATGAACATCATGATGGGAA
>DGTW01000020.1 GCA_002393835.1 Treponema sp. UBA4326 | reverse complement strand
TCAGTGCGAATCGTCTTGCAGGTAACTTTACAAGTTTTCTAACGAACAAAAGACGAAGCACATACATCAACGCATTACCGGAAGCTACAACAACAAAGACAATCCATGCACCAAAGTCTGCTTTTAGAAAAATCCAATCTGTAATGAAAATTAAAAGTTGAACGCTTCCAAGAGGAAGTTCATATCCTTTCATTTTTCCCTGTGCCCTTGCCGCTGTCATCAACGGCAGAGCAGAAGCATTTATAAGCGATTCAAATAAAGCGAGCCGTGTGAACAAAATTGCATTTTCAGGAGGATTTTTTAGCCACAATGTAAGTATATAATCCATATGTAGCCATAAAGGAAGCGCAAACACCCACATCAAGAAAAATGTCATCTTTGAGCCATTAAAAATCAAACGAAACATTCCTTCTTTTCTGTCAGCAGCATATTCCTTTATGATTGGCGGATACAAACTCGTATTAAAGTTTGTAGAAAACACGTTTACTTGATTGTTAACTGTAACTGCAATAGTTCGAGCCGCTATCACAACCGGATTAAAAAACTGATTCAATAAAATCGTAACCGCCTGATTTCTGCCTACAGAAGTAAACGCTCCAAACAAACTCCATGCGGTGTAACCAATAGTTTCCTTAAAAAGACTCTTACTCCAATATATTTTCTTAAACTGGCATTCCTCATATTTTCTTATGCATATACACAAATACGAAAATGCAACAAATATCTGTACTGCAAAAAGCAAAACTCCGTACAAAACAAGTTTATCAGCCGTAATAATCTGTAACAGATAAACGATGCCAAGTTTCAACAGAACTTCTATAATTGAGATAAGTGCATACAATTGCATATCTTCGTGTGCTATAACAATCGCCATAAAAGGACTTGTTATAATCGAAGCCAAAAACGCCATCATCGAGAACTGAAACAACCGAGAGGCCGCAAGAAATCTGTATTCTGGCACAACAAGTTTATTATTCACAAACCACACACCAACAGTTTCAAGCAATATCGCTGCAAGAACTGCAATGAGTGCATATATCGCAAGATTTATACAAAACGACTGCTTTAGCCTTTCAATATCATTTTTCCCGAGCGCAAAAGAAAAGAACCTCTGTGTTGCACTCGCCATTGTTGCGCTTAAAAAAGAAAAGAAAGTGACGATTCCACCAACAACGCCATAAATACCGTAATCTTCCGCACCGAGTACATTCAGCACCACGCGCACGGTATACAGCGACACCGCCATTATGAGTATCTGGCGAAAATAGAGCATGAGCGTATTGCGGGCTATGCGTTTCGTGTTGGAAACTGACATTTGGAATTACAAGAAAAGAGGAGAAAACGCTTACAAAGCAAAAAAAATGCAATGCCCACACCTTCTCCATTGGTACAAAGCACTGCACCTTGCACCCGACAAGAAAGATATGGTCATTGCACTTATTTATGCGCCAAGCGCGCCTCGTAAACAGTTTTCAATGAGAATATTTAAATATTTTATATTAAAAGAAAGATTTATGTCAATCTTTCGTAGTATGACAGTATTTCTTGTTAACGGCGACGATATGATGCCAACTCATAAGACGATTCTTAGCAAAAAAAATCATTTTTTTCCCGATTTCGTTGCCGAAAACCAAAAAAAATTCCCTATATATAAGGCATGGAAGCAAAGGAAATTTTCATAGTTGCCGGAACGCTCGAAAAGGATGCGGAGCCTATACTGAGCGATGACAAGGAGCTGGGTTGCCTTCTCACAGTGAGGAAAAAGAACAGGTCTTACAGGGTGGAGGTATTCTCATCGCTCACGCCGGTCCTTTACCGCAAGGCACTAAAGGGCACTGGCGTGATAATACCCGCAATGAGAAAGGGCAAAAGGCTGTCTGCGAGAGTGGCCTACCCGGACTGACTCAGGGTCTCGCCCACTGACACCCAGCGCATCATCGCATGGAAAAGCTCCCTTCTTTCAAGAACCCCGAACCGTTCCCTGAGCCTTGAAAGGCAGGTCTGTATGTAGGCGGTGTTTTTTCCGGTGAGGCTTCCGGTCTCCTTCAGGGAAAGTCCCTCGAAGACGGAGAACAGCAGGACTTTGTTCAGATCGCTCATGGACTCGTATTCGACATATCTTCCAAGCTCGTGCACGGTCTTCCTGTCCTGTGCCGCAGGGGATACATATCTCCCGCCGGTGAGGACGCTCGAAAGCCGCTCCTTCTGGAGAAAAGCCACCGTGACAGAGAGGCCTGTGATTCTCGAAGCTGTTCTCTTGGGGGTGGTATATGTAAGGAAATAAGCTAAGTTCGTAGCACAGTGTCATTCCGAAACAAGAGCACGAGGTAGCGTAATATCTTCAATGTCCAATTCTCAATGACAGTATTACTCAACCACCTCAGCATCCTCGAACAGAAGGTCGAACCTCATGCTGTTGGAAGTGATATTCGTCTGCACGGTGATTCTCTTTCTTTTCTTGTTGACAGCGACGATATTCCCGGCCAGCCCCACAAGAGGCCCCGAAATCACCTGGATTTTCTGTCCGGGCAGGAATTTTACTTTCGACACGCCCCAGCTCTCGCCATTCTTGATGAAGGCCTTCAGTTCATCAAGGGCGGCCCCTGAGAATTTGACCGGGTTCTGGTTGTCCTGCAAAATCCGGCAAAATCCTTCTATTTTTTTAAGCTGCCCGAAAAATTTTTTGGAAAGCTCCTGCGTGCCCAAAAACACATATCCTGGGAAAAGAACCGCATCGAACCAGCCCCGCTTTTTCGTATAAAGTTTCCGCTCAAAAACAAAAAAATCGGTCTCAGGGAAGTCCTCTTTCATTATCTTGCCAGCCCGATCCCGGAACGACTTTTCTTCGCCGGTAAGCACCATTATGCAGTAGTATTCCATAGTCAGAATAATTTAGCACAGTTAAGAGAATTGTAGAAGTGAGTCAGCTCAGTTTTCTTCCTGTGCTAGACAACTTACTGAATTCGAAAAGGACGCGGAGCCTATACTGAGCGATGACAAGAAGCTGGGATGCCTTCTTACGGTGAGGAAAAAGAACAGGTCTTACAGGGTGGAGGTATTCTCTTCGCTCACGCCGGTCCTTTACCGCA
>DGTW01000128.1 GCA_002393835.1 Treponema sp. UBA4326 | reverse complement strand
CTATTTTGATGTGGAGGCTGTAAAGCAAAAAAGACGGGTGATTGCCCCTTACAAGGAAAACGGAAAGCCCAAAGACTGGGAGGAGGGCAGTGAAGGCAACTTCCGCCTGACTTATCCCAGTAATTTCTGGGACGACATCTCAGTTCCCTTCTGGTCAATGCCTGAAAACACAGACCATCCGACACAAAAGCCGGAAAAACTCTATGCCAAGCTGATTCTTGCAAGCTCTAAGCCCGGCGACATCGTTTTTGACCCCTTTTTAGGAAGCGGAACAGCCAGTGTCGTGGCAAAAAAACTCGGCCGCCACTTTTTGGGAGTGGAGCTTAGCGAGGAATACTGCCTGTTCGCTCAAAAAAGACTGATTCGGGCCGAAAAAGACAAGTCGATTCAGGGATACAAGGACGGCGTATTTTGGGAGCGAAATTCCCTGGCTGAGCAGAAAAAACTCGACAAGTAGCAATTTCCGTGATAGGCTAGTCCTATAGGGCAGATGAATAATCCTTTAGTTAGACGGCGGTTGTCTTTCATCAAAAAAAATAAGCTTATCTCCTTCTCGCTGATTATATTTTTGACGAGCCTTTTATTTATCTGCGTTATGTCCCTGCGTATTTTCATTCAGAACAAGCAGGTAATCACTTTTACAAAATCTGGAAGAACCGTTACTGGCAGCGTAAACCTTGACATCAAAATGGAAATCCCTTTTAAAGCTGACAATATAAAAAACTGCTGGCAGGAATGGGACGGAAGCTGGGGAAGCCAGTACGACATTTACATCTACAACAAGTCAGATGCAGCTTTCCTTGACTGGAATCTCGTAATGACAATACCGACGGAAGGCAGAATTGATTCAAGCTGGAACGCTGACTATGTTCATACAATCGGAAAAATTTCCATCACGGGCATCGATTCTTTTTTTACAACGGTAATTCACCCTCACAACAGCATAAAATTAGGTTTCGTTCTCTATTCTGATAATCTTATGAACGGAAGTGATTTTATCCTCACCGGCAGGTTCATACGAAATCCGCTTCGGGAGCCTTCTTTTATCGTTGCCTTGGTATTCCTTGCGGTCTCGCTCATTGTCTTTATCGTATCTTTGTTTTTCTACCACACCATAAAGGCTCAGGCCGCAATCGACAACGAAAAAATCGACAGTCTCTTAAAACTTTGCGCCCGCTTTATCGATACCCGCGATGAATACACAAAAATGCACTCCTCTCATGTAGGTTTCTATTCAAAAGAAATTGCAAAAGAAATGGGCTTCGATGAAGAATTCCAAAAAAACATCTATTATATGGGAATGATGCATGATGTCGGAAAAGTTCTGATTCCAAAAGAAATTTTGTGCAAGCCTGGAAAACTTTCTGATGAAGAATGGGCCGAGATGAAAAAACATACTTCTTACGGGGCTGAAATTCTCTCTGACTTTGCGGCTGTCAAAGGAATCCGTGAGGCTGTTCTTTTTCACCATGAACGCTACGACGGAAAAGGCTATCCCAGGGGACTGCATGACAAGGAAATCCCGATTCAGGCTCGCATTATAGCCGTTGCAGATTCTTACGATGCCATGCACACGAACCGCTCATACCGAAATCATCTGGATGATGCTGTCATACTTTCTGAACTGGAAAAAAACAAGGGGATTCAGTTCGATCCTGATGTCGCAGAGGCAATGCTGCGTCTTTTACGAAAGAAGGGCTTTGTCTAACTTTCTGCATGAAGCCGCTTCCATTTAAACTGTGGTTTATTAAATTTTGATTTTATCGTAAAATATCACCAGAGGAAAAAAATGGAAAACGCAACAAAATGTATTCACTCTGGCTATGCGCCAAAAAACGGCGAATCTCGCATGATTCCCATTATTCAGTCTACGACTTTCAAATACGATACTTCAGAAGACATGGGAAAGCTTTTTGACCTTGAAGCTTCCGGTTATTTCTATACACGCCTGCAGAACCCGACTAACGACATGGTTGCAGCAAAAATCTGTGCCCTTGAAGGGGGAAGCGCCGCAATGCTCACTTCCAGCGGTCAGGCAGCCAACTTCTTCGCGGCTTTCAACATTGCCCAGAACGGAGATCACATCGTCGCTTCAAGTTCCATTTACGGCGGCACCTTCAATCTTTTCAATGTCACCATGCGAAAAATGGGCGTTGACTTTACTTTCATCTCGCCGGACGCAAGCGACGAGGAAATTCAGGCTGCTTTCAAGCCCAACACAAAGGCAGTTTTCGGCGAGACAATCGCAAACCCGGCCCTCACAATTTTTGACATCGAGCGCTGGGCAAAAATCGCCCACAAAAACGGCGTTCCCCTCATCGTTGACAACACTTTCGCCACTCCAATCAACTGCCGCCCTTTTGAATGGGGAGCTGACATCGTAACTCACTCAACCACAAAATACATGGATGGTCACGACGCAACTGTTGGCGGCTGTATCGTTGATTCAGGCAAATTCGACTGGATGGCCCATAGCGAGAAATTCCCGGGTCTTTGCACTCCTGACGAGAGCTACCACGGAATCACCTACGCCACTAAATTCGGCAAGGAAGGCGCTTTCATCACAAAATGTACTGCCCAGCTCATGCGAGATTTCGGCTCAATACAGTCTCCCATGAACGCTTACATGCTCAACCTCGGTCTTGAGTCTCTTCCTGTCAGAGTAAAGCAGCACTGTGCCAACGGTCAGGCTGTGGCAGAATTCCTTTCACAGCACAAGAATGTCGCCTGGGTAAATTATCCAGGTCTCAAAGACAACAAATACTATGCCCTTGCCCAAAAATATATGCCGAACGGAACTTGCGGCGTCGTAAGCTTTGGCGTTAAAGGCGGAAGGGCGGCTGCTGAAAAGTTTATGAAAAACCTCAAGCTTGCCATGATTGCAACTCATGTAGCCGATGCCCGCACCTGTGTCCTTCATCCTGCCAGCGCAACTCACCGCCAGCTTACCGACGAGGAGCTCCTTGCCTGTGGTGTCGGTCCTGACATGGTTCGATTCTCATGCGGAATCGAAGCTACAGAAGACATTATCGCAGACTTAAAACAGGCCCTGGAGGCAATTTAATCTTGCTTTTATCTGGATTCTAAAGGATAATATATAGAATACACTGAACAGAAGGATTTATTCATGAAAAGACTTGCAAAAATCATTTCATCTCTTTTGCTTTTAGGAACTGTGCTAGCTGTTTTTACTGCCTGTGAACGAATCGATATTGAAGGTATCGGTGAACTTAATAAAATTGAGCTATGGTATGGCCCCTACACAAACGATGCTCCGCCACTTCCAGATGACGGAGTTCTCATTGACCTTGTAGAAAAAGACTTGGGTATCTCCCTTAAGGCAGTTCCCCTTCCGTCAAATAAGGAAGAGCAGCAGGAAATGATTATGGAAGCGGCCCTTTCAAATTCTCTGCCAGATATTTTCATGGTCAACCGCGACTTGCTTTCTGTTTTGGTTCGTGATAACTATGTCACGAAACTCGACGGAATCTACCACTTAATGCCGGAAAGAACGGCAAAAATGTACGATGATGTTGCTCGTGCCACCAGTTCTTTTGACGGCCATTCCTATGGTTTGTCTCAGTCTGGCTCAGTAGACCGAAATGAAGGTGTCTTAGTGCGAAAAGACTGGCTCGACAGGCTGGGACTCCCGGTTCCAGTCACCCTTGATGACTATTACAATGTCATGAAGGCCTTTACGATTAACGATCCTGACGGAGACGGTATCAACAATACTTACGGATACGGAGCCTATATCGAAATTCGAGCCATCGAAGAAGGCTTGGGCTGTCGTTTCGCACCTTTCTTCGGTGCATTCGGTGTTGAGGGAACTTTCAACGCCAGCAAGAAAAATCCGGGCCTCAACATTCACAAGCCTGAATATCGTGAAGCCCTGGAGTATATCCACAAGCTGGTTTCTGAAGGTCTCGTAGATCCCAGATGGACGACATACGACAAAAATCAGTTCCGAAAAGCCTGGAAATCAGGCAAATTCGGCATGATGAGGGAGCAAAATGCGGCTTTCGCCATGGAGTCAAACTATAAAGATTTTGACGACAACTTCCCTGATGGTGAGTGGATTCTTATAAATCCTCCTGTCGGCCCCAAGGGACATTCTTCTGTCGGTGCATATTCTCCGGGACACAGAACCTATGCGGTTTCTCGCCGTGCCCAGGAATTGGGAAAACTTCCTATCATTGCCCGTCTTCTTGAATGGATGAGCACGGACGGATACATCACTGTTGTTTATGGTGAAGAAGCCGTTAACTACATGCTTGATGACTATGGTAATGTCACTCTGGAAGGTCTGCCGGATCCAAGCCTGGCTTATACCCAGAAAGCGGCGGCACCTGCCTTGCAGCTTCGCAACATGGTTTACTACAACAGCAACGAAGAGCTTGAACTTCGCTATCCGGTCTGGTATACGGCAAATGGCAAAAAAATGAGTGCTTTCAGTCTTCTCCGAGACATGCAGAAATGCCCTTGGACTCTCACTGTCAATGTTCCCAGCATTTCAAAGGAGCTCAAAGACTTTTATGAGACAGGAGTTAAGAGCTTTGTTTTGGGCGACATGGATTTAAAGACATGGGGCAGCTGGCTTCGTGAATTTGACAGAATGGGTGGCGCTGACTGGGAGAGAAGGTGCTTGTTGTATGCTGATGAAAACGATCTTCTCCTTACAGAAACTATAGTCATGGACAAATAAAAGTCTGACAGAAAAGCGACAAAACTGAATATTAAAAACAGAATTTGAGGGGAAATTATGTCACGAAGACGTGTTGTAATTACCGGACTGGGAGTTGTCTCGCCGGTTGGGAATACTGTTGATGAAACTTGGGAGAGCGTAAAAAACGGAAAATGTGGAATTTCAGGAATTACTCTCTTTAATCCAGAAAAACTTCCGGTAAAAATTGCAGCCGAGGTCAAGGATTTTGACATCACCAAATACGGCGTAGATTCAAAAGCCACGCGAAAAATGGCTCGATTTTCAAAATTCTGCCTTGCTGCCAGTGCTCAGGCTATTAACGACTCTTGCTACACGGCCGAAGCCCTAAAAAAGGAAAAACTTGGCGTTATGGTGGGAAATTGTCTTGGCGGCATGGATGCCACTGAAGCCGGATACGAGAAATTTTTTGAAGCCGGTGCTGACAGAATTCCGCCCCTTACTACGCCTTTTATGATTTCAAATGAAGCTGCCGCCAATGTCAGCATTTACTTTGGCTTTCAGGGGCTTTCATGGACTATAAATACGGCCTGTGCTTCTGGAACCGATTCCCTGGGACTTGCCACGGACTTAATTCGCTCTGGTCGCTGTGACCTTATGCTGGCAGGCGGAACAGAGGCCGCAATCACGGAGTTTTCAATCGGAACATTTATAAAATTGCAGGCTCTTTCTTCAAAATACAATGACCAGCCCCAAAAGGCCAGCCGTCCCTTTGACCGTGACAGAGATGGTTTCGTAATGGCTGAAGGCTCGGCCATGTTTATTCTGGAAGAATACGAACATGCAAAGGCTCGTGGTGCTAAAATTTACGCAGAAGTTGCCGGATTTGGCTCTAGTTGTGATGCCTACCATATTACAGCTCCCCTTAAAGATGGTAGCGGGGCCGCAAAGGCTGTCAAACTTGCCCTGGAAGACGCAGGTCTTTCTTCATCAGAAATTCAATATTACAATGCTCACGGAACATCTACCCATGCAAACGATGTCGGTGAGTCAAATATGCTGAAGCTTGCCCTTGGCGAAGAGAATGCCCGCAACCTTCATATTTCTTCAACAAAAAGCATGACAGGCCATCTCGTAGGGGCAGCCGGTGCAATCGAGGCTCTTTTTTGTGTCAAGGCAATCAAAGAAGGCTTCATTCCGCCTACAATCAATATAGAAAATCAGGATGTTGAAGGTGGCTGCGATTTGGACTACACGGCCAACAAGGGCTTGGAATGTACCGTTAATGTTGCTGCCAGTGCCTCTCTTGGCTTTGGCGGACATAACGCCTGCATAATTTTGAAGAAGTGTGAATAAAACAGAAAATATTGCAAAGCGTTGAAAATTGTTGCATTTTCTGTAAAATAAGACGATATGAAGAAAATTTTCTCCTTATTTTTACTGACTTCATTTAGTTTGACTTCCCCTGTCTTTTCACAGACTGAAGCGGAGGAGTCTTTCCCCTCTCAGACAGAAGAGACGGAAAGTCAGGAGATTGTCTTTCCTTCAGATACTCTTTCGTCTCAAACTAGCCAGACAGGCTTTCTTCACGAGAATGACGGAAAAAAACACTGGTTTACGGCAATCGGCGGAATGCTTTTTTTCAATGTGGGACTTGCAACTTACAATCGTTTTATAATCAATGCTGAATGGGCAAAGGTTGGCCCCAATGAATGGAGCCGTTTCTGGGAGAGGGAATGGGGCTACGATAATGACTGGTATTGGACGAATTTTGTCCTTCATCCATATCAAGGCAGCCTTTATTACATGATGTCCAGAGCTTCCAACCTTAACAGGGCGGAATCTTTCGGAGTTACTGTTCTTGGTTCCGCCTTTTGGGAATACCTTTGTGAAACAAACGCTCCCTCAAAAAATGACATGGTTTATACGACCGTTGGTGCATTTGCCGTGGGTGAAATGCTCTACCGGCTTTCCCTTAACGCTGATGAAATCTCTGAAATTTTCGGAACTTTCATAAATCCCGGACGATGGTGGACTCAAAGCTGGCTAAGACAGAGACCGCTGGGAAGCAGGCACAATATCCACGAGCTTAATTTAAAATTTGCAATAGGCTCGTCAAATTCTTATACGAATATTCTGGGCGGCAGAAATTTTAATTATGTTCATAGTGAAAATTTCCCATTTTTCGTGAATCCTTCTTTTGGCGTAGTTTACAATGACCCCTACGGCCACGATTCAAACGAACCTTATTCTCAGTTTGAGCTTGATATTTCGGCTGCTTTGGGCAAAGGCTCTGGCACAGGTGCAGAAACCCTTTATTCTGAATTGGACAAAAATCTCATGTATGAGATTCGGATTATGAGCAACGGCATGTTGTTTTCACGCGCCCCGAAGTTTTCTGAAAATACAGATACGAGCCTTGGTGCTGTTTTGGAATATCAGTTCGACTGGCATCAGTTTTATGAGCTGTCTGCCCTTGGTCCTGGAGTGGCCATTAAGCAGAGGGTGAGGTTTGAAGATTCCAAACTTGAATGGCAGGCACACTTGGCCTGGGATATTCTTGGAACGACTGATTATTATTACTATCATAGGCCTGTGGTGATTTCTTCAGGAGACACGCCGCGAAGCTACAGTATGGTCAGCGGGGCTATGACTCTAGCAAAGCTGCGTTATGAAATGCCCAATGATTTTATAGTAAATTTTGGTCTTCGTGGCTATGCTCTCTATGATTTTGAGTCTCAGATTCCATCGGGTTCGCCTTATTCCAGCACTGGCTGGGAATTGATTGGAATTATGGAGGCTAGCATTGAGCTTCCTGTATCAAAAATTATCCGCCTTGGTTTTGCTGATGAAATGTACCTGAAAAGGACTTTTTATAAGGATATGCCTGATATTTTTCAGCTTTTTAATACTGTTAATGCCTTTGTGCGTTTTCAGTTAAAGTAATTTTTACTGCCATTTTT
>DGTW01000163.1:6606-11816 GCA_002393835.1 Treponema sp. UBA4326 | reverse complement strand
GCAAAACTCGAAGCCGAGCGAAGCATTGCCTTAAAAACTCAGCGAGACGAGATGGCAAAACAGGCGGCGGCAAAAGCGGCGGAAGTGCGGAAACTCAAAATGGAGAAGCAGGGCGTTCTTGGTCAGATTAATGTGATTGAAAGCAAGAAAAAGGCACTTGTAGAAATCCGGCAGGGTGTGGAAGCACGCTCACAGGAGCTTTTCGCACAGCTTGAAAAAGACCGTGAAAGCGAGGAACAGAGAATTCGAAACAAAACTTACAGCACAGTTGAGCTAGGAAGTGATGGAAACCCGACAGAGGCTGCAAAGACCCGCCGTGAGAATCAGGTCATCCAGAGCTACAAAGATTTGACAAACAAATTTTTTGTCGACTGCGATGCTGTAAAAGCTAGTACCGCCACACAAGACAACGCTTTGCTCGCAGAAATCCGTGCTGACCAAAAATCGCTCACACAGACAAGAACCGTGAGCAGCATGGGCGATGAACTAAAAGTGAGCTTTGGCACTTACGAGGGTAGCAAAAATGGCTGGAACGCCTACCTTTCTCTCTATTCTGACGGCGTTCTTCTCTACACGGACAACTTTATCGTTGGCTATGAGGCACTGAGCGGAAAGAAAGCTCCGGACATGGCGACTGAACTGCGTGACTCTGTAATCGAGGAATATACGAACAATGTTGATATGTACAATTCGCTCCTTACACGGGGCGACCCGATTCTTTACTTTGAAATTGATTACAACGTAAAGGCTGAGGGCGATGACAAGCCAAGCGAATACAAATTTAATTTTGACAAGATTCGGGCAATTAACACAGTGAGCGGAAAGACGGTGCAGACAAGTACGCTGGGAAAAACTGAGCCGCGTACGATGAAACCTGATTGGGATTTGCGGGAGATTGCGGGGATTGTTATAAGGGAAAAAGCAAAATTTGATGCAGAAAAGTATCCTGTTGAAGCGTACATGGCAAAAGGAATGAATAGAACGGAAGCAGAAGGATTTGTACTTCTTAATAGGGAATTTGCAAAATATGCAACCCTGGCCAAAATTCCAAAACAAAATTTCGAGATAATGACAACCGAAGTTACACAGAAGTTGTATTATTGGGTAATGGATGAAAATCCAAGCGAATTCAGAGGTGACAATAATCCTGTTGAAAATGTTTCCTGGTATGACGCAATTTATTTCTGCAACAAACTAAGCGTGAAACTGGGACTAGAACCTGTGTATTCGGTCGAAGGTTTGACAGATGTAAAACAATGGAATTATAAACCAAATCAAGGCAACAGTCTGAGGGGAGAAATTACACAGAACCTTCAGGCAAATGGCTACAGGCTTCCAACGCTTGATGAATGGCAATATGCCGCAAAAGGCGGACAGAATTACAGGTACGCAGGCAGTGATAATCTTGATGAAGTTGGCTGGTATGGCGACAACAGCGGGCGCAAAACTCATTCTGTTGCTCAGAAAAAGGCGAATGGTTACGGACTATACGATATGAGCGGTAATGTCTGGGAGTTGGTTTGGGATTTCAGCAGAGGCTATCGCTATTTCTGCGGTGGTTCGTGGGTCTGCAATGCGAACAGCTGCGATGTGGATGACTGGATCATTGACGACATGAAAGACCAGTACCACGATCTTGGTTTCCGCATTGTCCGCAATGCACAATAATGCAAGGAAACTGGGGCATGTTTGAAAATAAACGATATGAAAGTTTATCAAAAGACGAGAAGAAGTTTCTCAAAAAGACTGAAAAGTTGATGAAGAAAATTGAAAAAGATTCTATAGAATTTGATGAAACAATAGAAACTGTTTCTTCTGTTATTAAGGAAGTAGATAAAGGTTGGGAGCAACTGAAAATCTAAAGCAATATTTGAATCTTCCAGATGCAGTGTAAATTATTTCTTTACACTGCATCTGGAAGTTAATTAAGGAGTAAAAATCAATGTGTGAGTGTTTATGTTTTAAATGGATAAGACGTTCTTTTTGGAAAATTGCTGTGATTGTGCTGCTTGGAGGAATACTGTGGTTCTCAAAAACAGTATTGACAACTGCGTTTAATGACACTAATCGAGTATTTTATGAGTCAGTAAATGAGAATCAATCAAAAGAGAATTATTCTGAGACAAAAGAAGAGCCCGTCGCAAAAACTACATGCAGAACTACAGTGATTCAAAAGCCTGCAAATACGAAAATACAGAAGCCTAAAACCTCTGAAAAGAAACATTTTTCAAAATACTTTTTGTATCACATTCTTTGTATCGTTTTTATTATCGTATTGGGTGTTACCGTTACCGTTTTGCTTTTAGTTGTACTAAAAGATGACAGCGGAATACGATATGAGAAACTTGATGCACTATGTTCAGTTGAAGACAAAATTAATACATTTTCTGGTTCTGCTGATAAAAATAAAACTGCCATTGAAGAAAAAACTGAGCAAAATTGCAATGGGGCAGAAAAAGTCACAAAGACTACGACAGACACAGAAACTTCAAATCGTGCCGCTTTGCTAAAACATTACATGAACTGTATCACGGAGATTTAATATGGAAATATCTGATTTTGTATCGTCAATTTTAACTATAATCGGCATTATCATAGCAATCTGGATTCCACACAAAATCAAATGGGAGCAATTGTATTCTTCTCTCTTGGGCGAATACCGTAGTCTCGATTATGCCATCGCCTTGCAGGGAGTCATTGAGTTTTTTACGACCGAGTGCAAGAACGATGTAAATCAGATTGAAGCTAAGTATAAGGCTCATTTCATTAATGAAATCACAAATCGCAAAGGCGATATAAACAAAGAGAACTGCCTGCACTTCCAGCGGCGACTGCTTTCCCAGTTTTTCTGGCAGCTGAACCTGTGTGCAAACAGTTTTTCAATCGGAAAAAAACGTGTCTCAAAGGATTTTACCAGTTCGGAAGCAAAACTGATAAAGATTCTGATTTTTATTGGCGAGGCAATAGATTCAGACGAAACTGGCCTTTTGTATAAAGATATTTCTTCGGATGAGCGTGTCAGAAAAAGTGAACATTACAAAGGACAGAACAAATCGCTCGCGAAAATCTATCATGTGCTGGAAAAAAGCAGGCGTTTTATCGGCTAAAATCCCTCTCCCAAATCTTTTCCCTCAATGAGCGTCATATTATTCGCCGCTGCAAATTCTCTGGCTTTAGGCGTGTATCCGCTCCAGGAAAAATACCAGAGATGCACAATCGCATTATCTTTTTTCTTCAGACTTGAGAGATTTTTGTTAAGATGTTTTTGTAAATCAGCATCATTTACGGCCGAATTGTGAAATTTGCATTCTGCGCTCAATATTTCACTTTTTTCTTCGTTAGAGGCAATAATGTCAATCTCGACATCTTTATCCCACCAGCGGCCAATCTTTGTGAATATAAATGGAAGTTCACGCTTTTTGTTTTTCGCCATGAGCCATTCAATGCAAATATCTTCAAAGGGAAAAGAAACAAATTCGTTTAATTGGGGGGCAACTATTAAATTGTAAATATTTTCCCAGTCACCGAATTCCAGGGAAGAATAATTTGGAAAGACGAAGCGATACCAGAAGCGGAAGAACAAATCGTGCAGTTTATAAATACCTCTTTGTGCATTTTGTTTTTCTTTTTCTGTGGTTAATACCGGGAATTCTCTGCCTAAAAGGCCTAGTTCTATCAGGTTTTTGAGATATACGGAAAGCTTGCCCTTTTCAATCAGGGTTGTCTGCTGAATATCGTTGAAGGAAGTGCGACCCATGGCGATTGCCTGGATTATTGTGTTATAAGTCGCTGGTTCCCTCAGCTCCTGCCTCATTAAAAATTCCGGTTCTGAATAAAGAATTGACCCCTTTTTGAGAATATTTGAGCAGATGTTTTCTTTTAAGCTTTTTTGTGAATCAAACTGACTTAGATAATAAGGAATGCCGCCTAATATAGAATGTGCAATTACCTTGTCCTTAGTATTCCAGTTTGGGAAAAATAGCATTGAATCTGAAAATGGCATAGGAAGCATTTTATATATTCCTGAGGCCCGTCCGTAAAGGGGATTTTTTTCTGACAGGATTTCCTTTTCGATGTAGCTCATTGCACTTCCGCATAAAATGAGCAGAACCTTCTGCTTTTTGAGTTCCGTATCCCATAGTTTTTGCAGTATGGAAGGTATCTCAGGATTTTCTTTTGCCATATAGGGGAATTCGTCTATTACGATGATTTGTTTTTTTTCATCAGCAGAAGGAATGTCTTTGATAGCCAAAAAAGCCTGTTCCCATGAATTGAATTCTGTAATGTATTTAGATTGCGGCAGGTCAAATGACAGTAGTTTTGTACTGAAATTTTTGAGTTGATTGATGTCTTCTGTTTGCGTGCATGTGTAAAAGACAGCATTTTTACCTTTACAGAAGTGACTTATGGTTTCTGTTTTTCCTATTCGACGGCGACCATAAATTATAACCAGCTGGCCGTCCTGGCTGTTGTATTTTTCTTCCAAAAAGTCAAGTTCGTTTTTTCTTCCCTGAAAGTCATTCATACTGATATAGTAATTGACAAATCGTGATTTGTCAAATCGTGATTTGTCAAATTAAACAGTAGTGCAAAGCCTATTCGCACCCAAATTTCTATGAAAACCGAGCACGATTCGCTGTAACAAATCTTGTTCGGTTTTTTAAAGAAGGAATTTGCATAAAAAAACGAGGCGGAGTCGAGGTTCTGGCAAAAAGTCGCTTGAACTTGTTCACCGCGACTTTTATGACAGGTCCTCGACGGGAGCTTCGTTTTTTTATACATTATCCAGCTTATTTTTTCAAAGCCGGAGTTCGCTTTTTACAGCGAAGCGTGGCAGGTTCGCGCGATAACATCGTCCTGCTGCTCTTTTGTAAGGTTGATGAAGCGAACTGCGTAACCTGAAACGCGGACTGTGAAGTTTGCGTACTCAGGTTTCTCTGGGTGAGCCTGGCAGTCCTTGAGCTTCTCTACGCCGAAGACGTTTACATTCAAGTGGTGTGAGCCGCGTGAGAAGTATCCGTCGAGGACGTTTACGAGGTTGTCGATTCGCTCGTTCTCGTCGTGTCCCAAAGCAGACGGGTTGATTGTCTGTGTGTTTGAGATACCGTCGAGAGCATAGTGATAAGGAAGTTTAGCCACAGATTTGAGTGATTTTACGAGACCCTTTGTCTCTGCACCGTAAGCCGGGTTAGCTCCTGGAGAGAATGGCT
>DGTW01000163.1:5905-6504 GCA_002393835.1 Treponema sp. UBA4326 | reverse complement strand
ATTGTAAGGATAGAAGTTGTCGGCTCTGCATTGCGGTATGTGTGATGCTTCTTGATTTTGCCGATGAAAGTCTTCAAGAGCCATACTGCGATGTCATCTGCGCGGTCATCGTCCTGTCCGTAGCGTGGGAAGTCGCCGTCAATTTCAAAGTCGTAAGCCATGTTCTTTGCTGTTCCGATGACAGCCTTTGTTTTGCGGTCATGGATGTCGAAGTCACGGCGGAGAACTCGGACTTTTGCATATTTGATTGCAGAAAGTGAGTCAACGACATGTGAGAAGCCTGCGATACCAGTAGCGAATGTTCGTTTGACATCTGTGTCTTCGAGAGCCAGCTCAGCGGCCTCGTAGTAGTATTTGTCGTGCATGTAGTGGATTGCGTTGAGTGCATTGACATAAAGACCTGCGAGCCAGTCAAGCATTGCATCGTATTTTGCGATAACTTCATCATAATCAAGATATTCTGAAGTGATTGGAGCAAGTTCCGGGCCAACCTGAACGCCTGGTGTGAGACCTGCTTCCTCGTCTTTTCCGCCGTTGATAGCGTAAAGAAGGGCTTTTGCAAGGTTTGCGCGGGCACCGAAGAACTGCATTTCCTTACC
>DGTW01000163.1:0-5812 GCA_002393835.1 Treponema sp. UBA4326 | reverse complement strand
CACCCCAGATTGGGCGCATTACATCGTCGTTCTCGTACTGGATTGAAGATGTATCGATTGAGATTTTTGCAGCGTATTTGCGGAAAGCCTCTGGCAATCTCTTTGAGTAGAGGACTGTCATGTTTGGCTCCGGGCTTGGTCCCATGTTTTCGAGAGTGTGGAGGAAGCGGAAGTCGTTCTTTGTGACCATTGAGCGGCCGTCCTGTCCCAAACCGCCGACTTCGAGGGTTGCCCAAACCGGGTCTCCAGAGAAGAGCTGGTTGTAGCTTTCGATTCGGGCGAAGCGAACCATGCGGGCCTTCATAACGAGGTGGTCAATGAGTTCCTGAGCCTGGCTTTCTGTGATGATTCCTGCCTTCAAGTCACGGTCGATGTAGATGTCGAGGAATGTTGAGACACGGCCAATCGACATAGCGGCACCGTTCTGTGTTTTGATTGCGGCAAGGTAGCCGAAGTAGAGCCACTGAACGGCCTCTTTTGCGTTTTTAGCCGGCTGAGAAATGTCGAATCCGTAGATTTTTGCCATTTCTTTCATGCCGTTTAGGGCTTTAATCTGCTCAGCAACTTCTTCGCGGAGGCGGATAACATCATCTGTCATAGTTCCGTCGCCGATGTTGGCGAAATCTGCCTTTTTCTGGGCGATAAGGAAGTCAATTCCGTAAAGGGCAACGCGGCGATAGTCACCGACGATTCGGCCTCGTCCGTATGTGTCAGGCAAACCTGTCAAAATGTGGGCTGAACGGGCTTTATGAATCTCAGGAGTGTAAACATCAAAAACAGCCTGATTGTGTGTCTTGTGATATTCAGTGAAGATTTTGTGAAGCTCAGGATTTGGCTTGTAGCCGTACATTTCGCAAGACTGCTCTGCCATTCGGATTCCACCGTAAGGCATGAAGGCTCTTTTAAGAGGCTTGTCAGTCTGAAGACCTACAACCTGCTCCAAGTCCTTTAATTTCTCGTCGATGTAGCCGGCTCCGTGAGATGTAAGGCCTGTTACGACATCGGTATCCATGTCAAGAACGCCGCTTCTTTCTTTACCGTCAAGACCAACTGATTTTTTGTTGTGCTCAGCCTTCTGGAGTTCCTGCAACTTATCGAACAATTTGTTTGTTGCATCGGTTGGACCTTCCAAGAATGACTGGTCTCCGTCATAAGGTGTGTAGTTTTCCTGGATGAAGTCGCGTACATTGATTTCTTCTTTCCAGAGTCGTCCGTAAAATCCTTTCCAGGCTTCCTGTTCTGCCATAAAAAATCTCCTATAAAATTTTTGAATTACCTGGAGAAATAAGCCTGAGAAAGAGCATGGAGACACCGAGACACCGTGTTTCGCAAAGGAAAGAGAAGTGAAAAGATGTGACCAAAACAACTTAAAGGGGCTTGTATTTTCCAAGCAATTGCGGTTGCAAGGCAACCTTGCGTTTTGATGACACTAATATACCGAAAAAGTTAGACTTAGACAATAGAATTTTGAAAAATAGTGTTTTTATTTTTGATTCTATGTAAAATTACGCTAGATATAGCGTAAGAATTAATTGGGAATGCGGAATTAGGAATTAATAATTCTTAAGTGGGCGCATCCCTCACTTCGTTCGGGTCGGGTGTTCCGCCATTCCGCTTTCGCTCCAGCCGCTCACTCACTCGCCTGCGCTCGTTCAGCTTGCGGCCGCCTTCGGCGTGGCTCCATACCCTTGCGCAGGGGTAAAAATTTTTTATTTTGCAACATATACTGTAAATTATGTCGATTTTGTGTTACAGTGTTACGAAAGAATAAAAATGCAAGTAACTAAAATAAATAATCGCCGTTATCTCGAAAGAAGTGCATAAAAATAGGTTTTATCTGCGAGAATATTGAAAAGAGATTTGTGCTTAACAGGAGCAAAAGATGACAAAAAAGCATACACAGGTTGATGATATAATTGAAACAATGCAGAAAAACGGTGGTTATGCGACACTTGCATATCTCAATCAGAATGTTGATACATCGACTTGGAAAACAAAGACACCTTTTGAAAGTATTCGTTGTTTTTTGCAGAGACGAAATGAATTTTTTAAAATCCAACCAGGGCTTTGGGCATTAACTGATTATCGCGAGACAGTTTTGAAGAAATTTCAAATCAAAGAAAACGAAAAAGAACAGGTTGAGACTTTTACACATGCATATTATCAAGGATTGATTGTTGATATTGGAAACATGAGAAAGTTAAAAACTTATGTTCCTGCACAAGACAAAAATAAAATGTTTCTAGATAAAAAACTTGGTGAAATTTCAACTATGACAGATATTCCAGAGTTTACATATCCTAAGATTACAAATCGTGCAAGAACAATTGATACAATCTGGTTCAACGAGCGAGAAATGCCGAGTGCGTTTTATGAAGTTGAGCACTCAACAAATATAATCAATTCATTGAATAAATTTTTTGAACTGCAAGATTTCAGGGAAAGGTTTTGTATTGTTGCTGACAAAAAAAGGAAAAACGAGTTTGTCGATAAAATCAGTCAATCCATATATCTGCCGATAAAACCTTTAGTTGATTTTATAGACTATGAGACACTTGCAGGTCAGCATTCAAAGATGTCAGAGTTGTTTAATAGCCCTATGGTATTATGAGGTCAGAATGTCAGGGAAAAGAAAATTTCTTGTGTATTTCTATAAAGATAATTTTACAATACGATGGTACAATTATGTTTATGCAGCTGACATTGATGCTGCATGGCTTATGGCAGAATCTTTATACGGAAAAGGAAACATAGAATCTGTATCGCTAGAGCCGAAAAATTAGATAGGGGAAGATAAATTGTCTGATGAATTGTTTCAAAAAAAAGCAGAATTCGTCTCGTGGTGTATAGAAGAATATGCTGTTGCAAAGTCTATGAATGGTCGTGATGTTGCAAATATGTTTTCAGAAAAGAAAGTTCTTGATTTTTTGAGTAGTCATTATGAAATTTTGCATACACAGGGAAAGTCTTATATCATTGAAACAATCGAAGATTTTGTAAGGACAGGAGAGGTAAAATGAAAATATATCATGGTGGTTTTTCAGAAGTTTCTTCTCCAAAAATCTTAAAACCAAGTCACACAATGGATTTCGGAAACGGCTTTTACACAACGACAAGTTTTGACCAGGCAAAGAAGTGGTCTCTTATAAAAAAAGACAGGTTTCATTACGAAATGGCCGTTGTCTCGACATTTGAAATGGATAATGAGATTTTTAAAACACCTGAACTGAAATCAAAAGTATTCCATAAAGCTGATGAAGAATGGTTAGATTTTGTAATGTCAAACCGTCAGAATATTCATTTTTCTTATGATTATGATGTTGTTATGGGTGCTGTCGCAAACGATAATGTTTATGCCAGCTTGAACTTATACGAAGACGGTTTTTTGAGCAAGAAAGAGCTTCTTGAAGAACTTATGGCTTGGAAATATGTTGACCAGATTTGCTTTCATACCGAAAAATCTTTGAAATATCTAAAATTCATAAAATCAGAGGAGGTGTTCAAATGATTCGTCCGCAGGTTACACAGAAGAATGTTCATCTGTTCATTCCAAACAAAGTCTCAAAAATCTGCTCAGAATTGGCAAAGACAGAGAATCTTTCTCTTAATGAATCCATCCTTAAATTCTATAATTCATCAGCATACGAAACTCTAAGCCGTGAATCTTCCAAACTGTGGCAAGAAGGTTGGGTTTATGTATATCAGATGATGAGTAATTCATAAATTTTTACACTTTTTGGCACCACTTTTGCAAAAAAAAACAGGACTGAAGCGTGCCTCAGTCCTGCTGCCGTATGTATTTTCGGTTCGAATTATTTTACTTTTCCGTCTTTGTATTTTTCGACAGAGAGGAATTTTCCGTCAGCACCGATTTTCTTTCCGTCAAGAAGAACGAAGCCTTCTTTTGTGCAAAGCCCCATTTCGGCGAATTTGTCTGCCTTTATGAAGCACATTTCAGCTGCATCTTCAGGAACGCTCTGGCCTTCCGGCTCAAGGATTGTTCCCGGCTGGAACTGAGGAGCGAAAATGACTTCGCAAGTGTCTTCGTTTGTGTTGGGGTTGCTGGCTGCAAGGAGCATACCGTTTGAGCGGACTCCACGGAAGTTTGCAGGCTTGAGATTGTAAACAAGCACGATGTTCTTTCCGAGAAGTTCTTCCGGCTTATAGAATTTTACGATTGAGCTTACAATCTGGCGCGGCTCCTCGTCCCCGGTATTGAGGGTGAGGATGTAGAGAAATTCTCCGCCCGGATGCTGCTCAACCTTTTCAATCTTGCTGACCTTGAGGATTACACGGCGGCTGAATCGCTCTGCCAGTGGAAGCTGGTCGATTTCTGCTGGTGTAAGTTTTTTGTTCTGTGCCTTCTGAGCGAGCTTTTCAGCTGAAACTCCGTCAACTGTCGAGAGAAGTTTTTCCAGCTTTGCCTTTCCGATGATTCGCATGAAGCTTCCCAGTCGCGGGCCCTGGTCTTTTCCGATGAGGGCTGTGTAAAGGGCAAGGAAGAGCTGTTTTGCGTCAAGGCCCAATGCTGTGGCAACATCATAAATTGCCTGCTGGCAGTCCTTGTCAGTTGTGAATGTGTCGATTTTTGGAACGACATCAGAAAGAACCTTTTTGACGGCCTGGGCCATGTCTTCGGCAAGCTGGGCACGACTTCCTTCTGCACGGAGAGAGAAGCACATGTCAGGAGCGCAGTCAGGGGCAGATTCGTTAATCCAGTACCAGGCGCAGGCAGCTCTTTTTCGCAAGGTTTCTTCCTGTTCAGGCTTTACATCGCCCAGAGACTTGATTACGGCGTCAACATCCCCAGAATATGTCTGGAGCAAAGTTGTGAGAAGTCGGAATGGAACCTGATAAGGCATTACTTTCGGCATTTCACCAATCTGAGAAAGCTCGTAAAGTCGTTTTTCACGGAGAAGAAGCTGCTCTCGCTTTGCAGGATCCTTTTCTTTTGGCTCTTCCACACCCCAGACAAGTCGCTCAGTGCGGTCGTAAGCCTCGTAAATTGTGATTACATCAAGGTCGAAACTGATTGAGAACTCATGGTCAACCTTGTTTGAGGCGAAAATGTAGCGCAAAACTTCCGGCTGATAGACTTCAAGGGCATCAACCAAAGAAATTACCTTTCCTTTTGAAGATGACATTTTTCCAGGAACGCCCTTGAGCTTAACGAAGTCATATTTCATTGTGACTGGAGCATCCCAGCCGTAGAGTCGTTTTGAAACGAGTTTTGCAGTGTCGTAAGAGCCACCCGGTGAGATGTGGTCTTTTCCGCCCGGCTCGAAGCAGACTTTCTCTTCGTTCCATCGCATAGGCCAGTCGACTCGCCAGCCCAGCTTGAATTCTTTTGAAGTTCGCAAGTCGCCCTTTTCGATATGTCCGCAGGCCTTGCACTTGTAAGTGATTCCGTACTCGCCGTCGTATTCGAGGATTTCTGTCTCATCCTTGTTGCACTTGCAGCAGAAGGTGGCTACAGGCCAGTAGACATCGCTGTCCTTCATTTTGTGCTCGTCGTCACGGTACTCGTTGAGGCAGGCCTTGATTACATCCCGCTTCTGCATGGCGATTTTCATGCCCTCGGTGTAGCGGTTTGCACGGTAGCGGCTTGCCTGATACAAAAATTCAGGATGGATTCCAACTCGGGGAAGCTGAGTCTCAATGTCAACCTCATGGTGTCGGGCATAGTTTTCGTCCCGGCCAAAGGTGTCCGGAACCATGGTGATTGGGTAGCGGAGGTATTTTTCAAGAATCTCTGGTTTTGGCATGTTGGCAGGAACTTTTCGGAAGACATCGTAGTCGTCCCATGAATAAA
>DGTW01000312.1 GCA_002393835.1 Treponema sp. UBA4326 | reverse complement strand
GCTACGGTAGCTAAAGACGGAGAATTATTGAACCTATATTTGTCAAATGTAATCTGCCCGCCGGAATTTGTTTGTGCAACTACTTCCACAGGCATTCTGTGCCCGCCAGTTCGAGAGCCGTCATTACTTCTTGTTCCAACTCCCCATCGACTTGAATACAAGGCGAATGAGTCTGCTGTAGTAGAGTTAATGTCTCCACCTGCCGCCACACCATACGTATGACCTATATCATCTACGGCAAATCCAACAGAGCCAAAGAAGTCATAGCCGCCAACCCAATAATCATAAGAAGTATGATCAGTTGAATTTCTATAGTATCCACCTCCCATTGCAAAGAAGAGTGGACCGTCTGCAAATGCAAAGTGAATCATTCCGTTTTTAGGACTGATTTTCATTACAGGGTCATTTAGGCGACCTGTACCTTTAGGCACAGCCGCCCTGCTGTTGAAATACCACACATCCAGAACTACATCGTCCGTAAGCCTGTTGTTCGAGTCGTTGTTCGGCTGGCGGTTCGGGTAGTTTGCATAAATCGAATAGTCGCCGGTTGCGCTTGTGGTTGTCTTTTCGTAGTCGTCCCTTGCGTCATTGTCGTTGAAGTTGTTGAGTGCCCAAACACCTTTAACGTATGCCCAAAGAGTACCACTTGTGAAATTTTCGATGGAACCTGCCGAGTAAACGCTTGCCACAGGAGCAGCCTTTTCAGAATACCACTTGTAGCTTGTACTCGGCGTAATCTTCGTAAGATTGACCCAATGCGAAGGCGAAGCATTATCTGCAAGGCTTCCGCCATTGAGGTTGAATCCGTAGACGTAGATTGTCTCCGTAGAAGCGACCGGATAGTGTCCCAATGCCGTGCGGTCGTAGACGCTTGAGCGGTTTTTCTTGAGACTTGAAAGTGAAGACTTAACGCCAACGATATACGGAACTACGTCCATCTGGTATGTCGGAAGGTTTGTCGTTCCGTCAGTAACAGCGTGGTCGCCGTTGCTTTCCGCCCTTGTGCTTACATCGGCTGCATCCGTGCTCGTTACGTTTTCTTTCAAATCTCTTGCAGTAACAGAGAGTACGACATCAAGTTTTGCCACGTCGCTGATTTTTTCTGTGTCGATAGAGAGTGTCCAGTAGACTTTGTGTCCTGCCTGTCCAAAGTATGTGTTGTCACTGTAATAGCCGATTGAAGAAGCTGGCTCGGATGAGATAGTCGCCTTCCAGCCGTCAGAAGCGAGCGTTCCAGTTCCTGCGGTCCAAGAAGAAGATGCAGAATCATAAGTCGCAATCGTGCCGTTCATGTAAGAGCCGAATGCGAAGTCGATTTCTGAAAGCGAATGCTCGTCGTAGGCAGTGCCCGTGAATGTGACGATTCCAGAAACTTTCGGGTCATTTCCGTAAGCCGTTGTGCCAGAAGTCAAGTTCTTTATTCCATCCGTCAAATCGTCTTCAAATTCGATGTGTCCCTTGAGGTCTGTCGAAGTCGCAGCTGAGGCAGAATCGTAGATTGAGTTCTCGTTGATTCCGTTCCAATAGAAGGGATTAATCACCGTCTTCGGAGCAGTTCCGTCCACGAGGTCAAACGTGAAATCCTCGACCAAGAGAACGGCATTCTGCGAATTCGTTCCCTGAGTGCGCTCTTCCGTCGAATCCCAGAATGTGAACGAGAACGATTTGCCTGTTCCATCATCAGTAGTTTTTGAAGTTTCGCCGTCAGGTTCTGTTGGACTTCCTCCTGCAAGCTCCTCGTTTGAAAGCTCGTAAGCCCAGAATTTATTTCCAGTCGCAGCAGCGGCAAAAATATCTGCGGCGATTTTTGCCGTCGAATCAAGGCTTGCCTTTGTCGTTCCTTCAGCAGTTTTGCTTGTAATAGAAGAAAGTGAAATAGCCCCAGTTTCGCTTGTTGGCACGGCAGTTTCAGAACTTGCCCCCTTCTTTGCAACCATCTGCATCGTTCCGTTTCCACCAACAATTTCAGGAACCACCATCAGCTTGTTCTTAACTGTAAATACTTCGCTTGTAGAAGCATATTTCTCATTGAATGAAGTGAAGTTGAGCGTGTATTTTTCCTGCTCGTTTCCTTCTGCGTCGAGAATATTGTAACTTTCGAATTCCTCGTTCTCGTACTTGCTGTTGTTGTTTAAATCCGTCGCAAGGAATACTTTTGCAAGTCGAGGCGCATTGTTTGAAACCATCACGCTGTAAGATTTTCCTGTAACATTTCCCGCCGCATCGAAGGCAAGAACTACGAGTGTTGCAGGACCGTCAGGCATGTTGTCAGAGTGGATTGAGGCATCCCAAGTCCACTTTGAACCGCTCTTTGTGAATGATTCAGGCATTCCATCGCCGTCATCTTTTCCTGTTTCAAACTGGAAAGGATTGTCAGAATTCTTCTTTGCGGTGTTGTTTGCATCGATTACCTGTGCAATCGGGAAATATGCATCCTCGCTAGAAGCAGCAGTTGTAGGAGGCGTGAAGGTAACGACATTTCCAGAGACAGTAGAAATCTTTCGGTAAAGACCGTCAATTTTCACAAGTCCGCCTACTCGTATGTACTTGTCAAAGTCAGAAGCAGCCGTGAATGTGTTGAATGAGCCGTTTGAATCAGCAGTCACTTTTCCGCTGATTTTTTCTGCATAAAGTTTCTCTGTAGTTTTGTCGAGTGAAACTTCTTCAAGCTCGCTAAGCGCAATCTTTCCATAGGTCGTTGTTGTAAGCCCATCTGTTGTAGTCGTTGTGGGAGTAATCATCGGATCAAGAAGCACTTCATTAGATATTGTAGTCTCTGTCTTTCCAGATTTTCGCATGAAGTAGAATACAACTTGTTCAACACCAGAACCTTCCTCAAGATCGTCAGAAACGCCCTTAATCGTGTAGACAGAGTTAGAGTTCTGAACTGAATTCTGCTCAGAATCAGAAAGTTCCGTATTACTTCCGTTCATTATGTCTTCAAGGGACGGAGCATTGTTATCAATCTTGAAGCTGTAACTTGCTTTTGTTGTATGAGCGGTACCAGTACCCTCTCCCTCAATTTCTTTTGCTTCAACTGTGTATGTAAGTGCCGTAACTCCCGTGTCAATAGGAATATATACTCGTTTACCGCTCTTTCCATCAAGTTCAACGAGTGCCATTTCATAGCAACCGGAAACATTGTTAACACCGTTCTTTACAGTTACCGAGTCGATTCCAGATTCATCGCGTGCATCAAGAACAAGATACCAGTTTTCGCCACGAAGGAACATATCGGTAGCATAGTTCTGACTTGCAACAGCCGTCGGGTCTGTTGTCGGATTTGCAGTAATTGCAGCTGCATACTGTTTTACGACAGCAGAAATAACCGGCACCTTATTGTCAATATGAATTGAAATCACGCCGTCGCCAGCAGTCCATGCACCGAACTTTCCGTTTGCATTCACACCACAGGCACGGATTTTTACTGGATTTGTATCATTATCTCCAGACGGATTCATGTTATTATCCGCATTAATCTGGATTCGCCAAGAAGTTGTGTTAGTAACAGAGATACCCCACCATGCGTCAAGAGCGGTCTTCGAAGCAAAGCCAAATGTTTTTGCGATATCATCAGTCATTGCATTTGCTCCGGTCGTGTCTGTTGAATTGTATGAAGTACCTCTTATTCCGTTAATTACTGTGTATGCGTCAACTACGGTAAAACCATAATTTTCCGATCCTGTTCCAGCTTTTGTTTTGTCGGTAGAATCGAAGCTTCCCTCATCACTTGCAATCTGCAGATAAACATTCTTCACAGTCGTTGTTCCAGAAGGTATTTCTGCACTACCTGTCACAGAAATTGCTCCACCTAAAGTTGCAAAAGTTTTGCCTGTATCATAATTTTCTTTTGTAGGATATGTGATTTCCAGCTTTGGCTTGTCACCGTCTGGGTTATAGTGAATCACATAATCTTTAAGTATAGAGTAGTTTCCGAGTTTATCCGTTGCCATGAAGTAAATCGGGAGATAGTAAAGCCCAGTCGTCTCATAATCATCATTAGAAGCGAACTCAGCCTTGGCATAAACATCAAGAGTCGGGTTTCCAGCCGTAAAAATGAAGGAATTTACAACAGATGTTTCTTTATCGTACTCTCCGTCAAAGTCGAACTGCCAAGAAGAGACGCTTACACTTGTTCTTTCTGCAAGAGATGTCAAACCACCGTTCCATTTTGAAGTACCATCAGAAAGCTTGAGGCTTCTCAGGTATTCAAGGCGTTCGGAGTCAGTTTCTTTATTATTAGCGGTCGCAACCTCTGTTTTAGTTGGAACAAGCCACTGAATGTCGTCTGTACCTACATTACCATCATAAGAATTTCCAACGATAGAAATCACACCTGTTTTTTCATCACCACTGGCAGGACTTGTTATAGAAATTGGTGGTGCAGAATTATCCACAACAAATGTTGCGTTTCCGTTACCAACGAGGCCAAGTTTGTCATAAGGAATAACTTTTATCGTTACGCTTCCAGTTTTAACATTCTTGAAGTCAATGAGTCCTGTAGTCCATGTAGACTTCTTAGAATCATTTGAATCCGTGATGAATGTGTCGGCACCATCTACAGTATAGTTGCTGTCCGCAATTGCCGTTGACTCTTTTGAGCGAAGTTTGAGTGTCTCTTCTGTGCCATCAGTTTTTGTATAAGCGATTTCGAGTGCGATTCCGTCAATACCGCTTTCGTCGGTTGTTATAACCTTGAACTGAGCCCATTCTTTTTCAGTGCCACCGATGATATAGCTTGCGTTTACGCTCTCATAAGCAGTATATGCCGTAGTCGCATTTTGGCCTGTTCCAGTGACAACAGCCCCGCCATTCATCGTTGTTTTGTCAGATTTGTATGCGAGTGCCTGAATGTCCTCGACTACAGGTGAAGTAGAATCAGAACGGTAAGTAAAGGCTTTTGCATTATCTGCATCAGAGAGAGAAGTATCGTTTATTTTTACTTTTGGAGTATTAAGGTACTTTGCAGTCTCAGCGGCATCGGCAGCAGCAGTTGCCGGGGCAATGTCTATACCATAATAAGTCGAATAGAACTCTTTTCCCTCAGTATCTTTTACATAGATATAGAAAGTTTTTTGTCCATCAACATTCTTACCAGCTGTATAGTCGTCAGATGGCGTAAATATGAGGTTTCCTGTCGTTGAAGAATAATCAGACATTGTTGTAGCAGGAGCAGTTTCGCCAGTGCTTCCCTTATATTCTGATTCAGAAATATAAACCTTATCGATTCCGTCATCATCGCTGACCATTGCAGTTATCTGAGACTTTGTACCATATTTGAGGACATAGCGAGGAGAAGCTGATACACCCAAATCGGTGAGGTTCGTAATCTTAATAATCGGTCTGTCTGAGTCCTGAGAGATTGTGACAGGCAGCTTGTCTGAATATCCAATATTTCCAGCCTTGTCAGTTGCCTTCGCACGGATATAGTAAGCCACATCATTCAAAGGCTCAATCTTCGTTGTGTCGAAATTCTTGATGTCGAATGTGTAATCACCTGAAAGTACAAGCTCTGACATTTGGCCTTTTGATTCATTGGTGAGTGTCGTCCAGCCACTATCGTCTTCGTCTGAAAGGTTTGCGGTATCAGCCTTTGCATACTGAATACCTACGATTGCTGTGCTTGGAAGCGGGTTCGCATCTTTGACAGTACCACTCAAATCCAGCTTTCCGTTGATTTTACGAATATTGCTCGTCGTATCGGCACTTGTCGGAGGTGCAAGTGTTACGGTCGGAGAAACTTTATCAACAGAAATTGTTCCGACATTTGAAGTCTGTGAGTTACCTGTTCCTGCATTGTCCAAGGCAGTTACATAGACATTGAAGTTTCCTTCATCCACATTTTCGAAAATTTCTTTATTGACCGTGACAGTCCACTGGGTGTTATTGTCAGTTGGGTCAATTGAGATTTGCGGAGTTGTGTCTGTAGTCTTATATTCCTTCTCAGTTCCAGTCCTTTCCTTTACTTTGATTGAGGCAGAAAGAGACTTGATTCCAGCCGCATTTCCACTTGGATTATCAACTGCCGTTCCCTTGAGGACAAGATCCGCCGAGCTTGCATTCGTGAGAAGAGCTGAAGATTCGCCATCTTCCAAAGTTCTTTCAACTGTCGGAGCCTCAACATCAACATTGATTGAGTAGCAGTTGAGTGGCGTTGAAGAGCCGTCCGGTGTATAAGAAATGCCGTCAACGGCAGCATTTCCTACATAGTCCACGCCTACGAGAACGAGATAGTTCTTGCCGATTGCAAATTCTGAAATTGTTGACTTGAAGTTGGTCTTTACATCTTCCTTGAATTCGTAAGCCGAATCACTTGTATTGAATTTAACATTTTTTGATTCTTCCGCAATTGCCGAGAAGTAGCCTGTTTTTTGAGCCTTGTAATCATCAACAAAGGCTTTTATTTCATCAGCACTTGGTGGAGTTGCCTGAGAGAATACTTTGTAATAAACATACTGCAATCCGCTTCCCTCTTCCGTGAAGTAGCCGCGCACTTCAATTGTGTTGGCTTTTCCGTAAGTTCCCGCGGCATACTTTCCGCCTACGTCCTTGTCTGCTGCGGTGAGTGAAGTATGTGAAGGTTGCCATGTTTTCAGTTCTGCAATGTCGTTGTCAGAGTCTCCCAGTCGGAAAACCACATCCTTCGGGGTCGCTCCAGAATCGAATTCATGGAGGGCGGCAGGAGAAGTGGTATCAAATTTAATCGTAATATCTTTTGAAACCGAATTCTTCGCCTTGTCGGTGACGGTGAGAGTCGCAGTGAGCGGGCCTGTAAGATTTTTGAGGTTATCGCCAATATTAAAGTTCCACTCAGAGAGATTTGTCGGGTCTGTTAGAGTCGGTGTAATTGTGGTACCGTTATTGTCTTTTATAGAAAGCTCGACCGCGCCAAGACCAAGGTTGTCCGTGGCGATTCCAGAAAGAGTGAAATTTCCGCTCGTGTTGTTCACATAGTAGACATCTTCGTTCTGCTTTGGTTTGTATGCCGTGTAGGCGGAAGAATCTGCAAGCGTTGCGCTCTGAATGGCAGGGTCTGTAGCGTCATAAGTGAGGGCAAAGAGATTCACATCTGTTTTGTTTCCGGCCCAATCCACGATTTGAGCATAGACCGTGCCAGATTTTGTGATAGATGCGGCTGGAATCGTTGCAGAATAAGTGTCACCAGTTCCTGCCGTGGCCGTAATCTTGTCAGTAGCGGAATCAGTCACTTTGCCGTAGAGCCTTACGTACACTGCCTGAACGCCGCTGTCTGCGTCGCTGGCAGTAAAGGTAACAGGAACATCGGCTTTACCGTTTGAATAGAGAGGACTTTCCTCGGAAACGTTCTCTCCATTCACCTTTACGGAAGAGCTGTCAAGCACAGGTTCCGTCATATCAATGTTGTAAGGTCCGAGAGCATCGCTTTTATACTCGTTTTCTGCGTTGTCAGTTACGATAATCTTAACCTTCGTTGTGCCAGAAACAAGATTTTCAATCGTTCCGCTCCATGAAGTGGTTCCCGCAAAAACTTCTCCATCTGTCCATGAGCTTCCATCATCAGCGGAAGTCTGGTAACGTACAGAAGCAATGCCGGTTCCGTCGGTGTCAGAAGCAGTTCCAGTGAATCTGAGAGAATTTGTCTTGTACCAGGTTTCGGAAGTCTCTCCAGAGCCTTTTGTTGTTGATGATGTTTCAACAACTGGTGCTGAGAGTACGGGTTTTGTAGTATCGATTCGCACAGTTGCAGTTGTAGAAGAAGTATTTCCAGCAAGGTCAATTGCTGTAACCGTAAATACCCATGAACCATCACCAACTGTAGCAGGAACGGCAACAGTCCATGCAGAACCGTTTGAAGCAGGCTGAATAATCGTAATTGAAGAAATATCAGCCGCTACGCCGTCTTTTGTTGCCGTTACAGACAATGGCCTTTCCGCAAGATTTTCTTCTGTCAAAGTTCCTGCGATTGTAATATTATCGTTTGAAACCGAGACCGCTGTTTTTGTAGAATCGCTTGTTTTGTAGAGTTTTGTTCCGTTGAAGACAGGTTTTGTCGTATCAATGTGGACTGTTAAATTTTCAGTTGCTGAAAGAGCGACATTATTTGTTGCCGTAATTGTGATTGTATTTTCGCCTTCAGAAAGAACAACTTTACCATTTGCATTTCCCCCTGAAAGAGTCAAGGCTGTTTCGCTTCCAAGGGTTGAGCCGTTCTTCACTTTATAAGTTACGCTTGAAACCCCACTTTCATTATCCGAAGCAATGGCAGAAAGAGCAATGCTTGAAGAATTATACCAGCCGCCATTTGTAATTTCCGCTGCAGTTTCATCCGCTTTATTCATTGACGGAGAAGAAATCGCCGGAGCCGTGCTGTCGCGGTAGAATGAGCGTTCAGAAGAAAGTGCGCTATTTCCAAGATAGTCTATCGCACTTGCAACAAGAATCAGGTTGCCACTTGTGTTCAAATTTGACACAGTCGCACTCCAGCTTCCCCCGTCAATCGTTGCACTTCCAAAGGCAATCGCTGTTCCACTTGTGTTATCTTTGTAAATTTCATAAGTAACAGCCCCTGCTCCAATGCCCGCTCCATCATTTACAGTTCCAGAAACCGTGAATGACGGCTCAGTCTGATTACTTCCAGCCGCAGGAGCAAGAATCGAAACGCTCGGAGCAGATTTGTCTGACTGAACAATGAATGTTTTTGTAATCTTGTTTTCAGAATTGTCTTCCAGAGTAAGTTTGTAAGTGTAAGTCGTATCTGAAGAAACAGTCTGAGTGTAGCTCCAGTTCATCTCTGTGAGTGAGTCACCATTCGTTACATCAGTGTTATCAGTCTTTTTCTTTGTAAGTGTCTGATCAACATTGTTCACTTTAAGTGTAATCTTTTCAGGCTTGAAGCCGATGTCAGTTACAGTTCCAGAAAGAGTGAAGTCATCTTTTGCATAGTAAGTGATTCCGTCAGTCCATTTGCTGCTCGTTGCCCCGTCTCCGTAATTATCTCCCGTAAGTTCAGCTGAAGAAGAAGTTCCAAGTTCATAGACATTTGAAAGAGCCAAAGTGCTTTTTGGAGCGGCAAAATCAGCAGTAAACTGAGAGCCAATTTTTACAGATGTGTTACCTGCGACATCGGTTGCAACAAAAACAGGAACATAAGAGCCGTCACTTTCTATTGTGAATGTCGTGTTCCAGCTTGCAGCGGCATTTACTCCCGATCCAACGGCAATTGCACCAGACAAAAGCGCTTTTGCCTTAACAGCTTCTTCCTCGCTTGATTCATTGATTGTCGTTGCGGCAGTAGCCGTGAGCAAATATCCTGTCAAAGAAGAAATACCAGAAAGGTCATCACTTGAGCTTCCTGCGAATGTGCAGTTTGCAGAGTTTACAAAAGTATTAGTTGCGGCATCAGCTTTGTTTAATGTTGAAATTGCAACAGTCGGAGATTCTCGGTCTACATAAACCGTTTTGTTATGCGTTGTTGTATTTCCAGCCAAATCTTTTGCTGTAATCGTGTAAGTAAAACTGTGGGAATCAGCGTCATTCGCAATGGTCTGAGAAATTTTCCATTTATTCTCATCTTTGATCCACTCAACGTCTGCGGCCGTATCAGAATTATTTCCAACAGTTGCCGAAGATTTGACCTCAGTGAGATAAGTGTCGTCGGAAACTGTGCCTGAAAGCACAAAACTATTATTGTTCGAATCAACTGAAATGTATTTATCAACGCCGTCTGTTTCAGTAATATCAGGTGAAATTTTATCAGCAATCAATTTAATCACGGAAGAATCCGCCGTATTTCCAGCAAAATCTGTTGCGCGAACAAAAATTACATACTCTCCGTTACCAGCTTTTTGAAGAGCCTTTATCGTTGCTTCCCAAGAATTCTCATCTTCTTCGCTGAGTTTAGCCCAATCCGCTACGATTGTCGAAGGACTTGCAGACTTAGCCGCATCGTATGTCAGATTTGTATGACCGGAAGAAATTGCGTACTGAACAGTTTTTACGCCAGAAGTCGTAATCTCATCGTCATCATCTTTTACCTCAATTTTTAAATCAATTACATTGGACTGATTGAAGTAAGTGATGTCAGAGACTTTTGAGCTTTCTTCAATTGTGATTGACGGTGTCTCGAGTTCTGGAGCCTTAGTATCAATTAAGGAACTTGCAGTTGCGGCGGCTGCATTTCGGCCAGCTTCATCACTTGCATTAACAGTGAATTTCCATTGACCGTCATTTTCATGATTCGTACTTGACGCAGGAACTGTTACGGAGAATCTGTAAGATTTACCCTCAGTTACGGTAGGCCAAGAAGGAGTTACATCTCGACTTGTGCCGTCTTTAGTCGCCGTAACCGTAGCTTTTGATGACGAGATTCTAAGAACATCAGAGACAGTTCCTGAAAGAATGAATGAAGAATTTGTTTTTTCTACATAAGAATCAAAAGTAATTACAGGAACACTGAAATCAAATGTGATTCCTGAGAATGTGTAATCAGCTTCATCGCTTGTGTTACCAGCAAGGTCTGTCGCACGGAATTTAATTGATTTTTCACTGCCTTCTGCCACATCAATTGTAGCGTTCCAGCTCATTGTTACGCCGGAAGCACTCTGAAGTCCAGTTACATTAGTCCAGTTACTTCCACCATCAGTTGAATATTCCAGCGTGCTTGTGCCTTTAACAGCATCAGTCCAAGTACCTGAGACCTTGTATTTTGCACTTCGCGCAGAGGCTGTTAAGTCAAGGTTTGTGACATCGTTTTCAGTATAAACCGCATTAGAAGCCAAATTAGAAACTGTGACTACAGGAGCTGTCAC
>DGTW01000220.1 GCA_002393835.1 Treponema sp. UBA4326 | reverse complement strand
GTCGTAAAAACGACTTATCGGGACCGCAGGCTAGCCTGCTACATGCGTTTTGTGCTTGTAATTATATACATTTGCCGCTTCCGCGGCAGCACAAAACGAATGTTCCCGTAAGCCGTTTTACTCCCTCGCGCCATTTTTCCTGCAAATGCAATATAATGCGGAGGCCCTGTTAGTTTGCCTTGTTTTTGTGTTTTTTTTTGCTTTTTTTGCTATAATTTTTCCATGCGAATCACAAAACTTGAATTTGAAAATCTTAATTCCCTGAAGGGAAAATGGACCATCGATTTTAATCATCCAGACTATGCGAAAAACCATGATATTTTTGTGATTCACGGACCGACAGGAAGCGGAAAGACAACCCTGCTGGATGCCATAACTCTTGCCCTTTATGGCCGTACGCCAAGACTTGGAGCCGTCAACAAAGGAGAAAGCGGTAACGAGATTATGACCCGGGGAACTGGTTTTTGCCGGGCCTGCGTTACCTATTCTTGTCAAAAAGGAACCTTTATTTCCGAATTTGAGCAGAAAAGGGCCGGAATGAAGGCCAGCGGAAATCTTCAGAAGGCAAGTTATAGGATAAGAAAGGTCGATGAAAATTCAGATTTGGGTGATTTGTTCTCTTCTGCGGATAATTTTACACTGAGCGGTACCGGTTCCAAGCTCGGTGAGGAGACTCAGAAAATCATTCAGCTTGATTACGAGCAGTTTTGCCGCTCGATTATGTTGGCTCAGGGAGAATTCAGCGCTTTTCTGGAGAGTGACGAAAGGGCTAGGGCAGAAATCCTTGAAAAACTCACTGGAACTGAACGATATCGTGAAATCGGTAACAAAATTGCCCAGAAATTCAGCGAGATAAAGAAAAACTTTCAGCTTACGAAAAAGCAAAAAGAAGAAATCGAAAGCCTCATTCTGACTGATGAAGAAGAAAAGGCCGCAAAAAAAAGTGAATCTGAAATTTCAAAAAGTCTCTATCAGTCTGAAAAAAAATTCCTTGGACTTGAAAAAGAACTTGCTTTATTTGATGAGCTTGTCAGTATAAGGGAGGAGCTTGAGAGTATTTCTGAAAAATTGGCCGAGTCTGAAAAAAATCTCCTTCAAGCCCAAGAAAAAGCCGGTTTGGCAAAAAAATCCCTTTCCGATGAGGAAGAGAATTTGGAAAAAGATCAGCTTTTGTGGAAAAAAGTCAGGGAACTTGATGTTAAAATAACCTCGCAGAAAGAAAAATTCTCCGAGAGCAAAAAAAGAAAAGAAGATGCTGAAAATGTCCTTTCTGAGAGCGAAAAGAAAATAGCTTTTTTGACTGAAAAAATCTCTGAATTTGAAAAAAGTCTGGCTGAAATCGAAGAATATATTTCAGCAAATGAAAATGACGCAAAAATTGTTGAAGCGGCGGCAAAAATCGCAGCTTTGAAATCGGCCTTCATGCAGTCAAAGGATTTTGAGTCCTCTTTTAAAAGGCAAAAATCATCTTCGGAGGCAGAGCTTTTAAAAACTGACTCAGAAAAGCAAAAGGCTCAGGACGAACTAAAAGAAATCGACGGAAAAATTAAATCATTTGTTTCCCAGGATGCCATTTTTATTGCAAAAATATTGCAAAGCCAGCTGAAGGCAGGAGAACCTTGCCCTGTTTGTGGCAGCGTCTATCATTCGGATTGTGAAAAAGTAAGCGAAAAAGAGATTCTGGATGCTGAACACGCTTTGGCCGTAAGCCAGGAAAGCTCAAATCTCACCAAAAAGAGGGAAAAAATTCTCTCTGACATAAACTCATTTTCTGCAAAAATTGAGTCTTTACAGTCAAAAATCGCTACAGTTCAGGAAAATCTTTCACATCAGGAAGAAAATTCAAGAAAAATTCTTTCAGAAATAAATGAAACCCTCTCTACCTGGGAAAAAAGTGCCAGCGAGGATAGTCTTGAAGATGTTCTTTCAGAATTGAGGACTCGTTTTAGTGCATGGAAGAAAAAATCAGAGCTTCAAAAAAATCTTTCCAGCGATAGGTCCGTGAAAATTGCCGAAAAAAATGCCCTCATGGAAAATCTTGCCTCACAAAAAGAGACTGCTGAAAAATCCAGTTCAGACTTTGAATCTGAAAATAAGCTCCTGAAAAGCCTTATTGAAGAAAGAAATCGTCTTTTTGGTGAAAAAAGCGTTGACTCAGCAGAAAAAGAAAAAAACAAGATAATCTCCGCTCTAAAAATAGAGTTCGAGGAGGCCGGAAAAATTCAGGCTCAAGCAAAAGAAGACAAGGCTGCTCTGATGGCAAATAAATCTCAGATGGAGGAATTGCTTTCCAAAAAAAAGGAAGAGCTTGACGAAATTCAGGAAGAAAGGGCTGAAAAAAAAGAAATCGGAAGAAATGAAATCCTCGCTGACAGAGACAGGTTGCTTGCAGAAAAAAATGATTTTAACGAAAAGCTGCTTGAAATAAAAACCCGCCTGGCTACAAACGAGCAAAACAAGGAGAGGGGGAAGAAACTTCTTTTAGAATACGAAAATTTGCAGACTGAATACGGAACTTGGGAGCAGATGAACAAGTGGGCGGGAATTCGGGAAGGCGCGGAGCTTTCGGCCTTTGTTCAAAGCCTTGCCTTCAATTCACTGCTGAAAATAGCCAATAAGAATCTCTTCGGCATTACGGGAAGATACAAGCTGGTTCAGAAAAGTCCTGCATCCA
>DGTW01000185.1 GCA_002393835.1 Treponema sp. UBA4326 | reverse complement strand
CCCTCACCCTTGAAAGATTTGAGAGTTTTGCCTTTGACAGTCGGCGGAACCATAATTTTATGGCAGATTGATTCAGTCTCCTGAACATAACCCAGGACCATTCCGGCCGAAATTACCATTCCTTCGGCAACGCCCCCGGCTACGGTCATCTTCCATTTTTTTTCAATATCAATAGGCTCGGTTCTCTCACCTGGAACAAGGAAAGCCCCTGATTTTTCAAACATATTCTTAAGAGGCCGCTGAATTCCGTCATAAATCGTTCCGACCAGGCCAGGCCCCAGCCGCAAAGAAAGAGGCCGGCCGTTACAAACGACTTCCTCGCCGACCTTCATACCTGTGTCGTCTTCATAAACCTGAATAGTGGCCTTTCCTTCATTCTGCCGGATAATCTCACCAATGATTTTCTTGTTTCCGACATCAACAACATCATAAAGACCGCAACCTTCAAGCCCCTCAGCATAAACAATCGGGCCGGAGATTCGTGTGATTTTTCCTTTTATAACGCTCATTCAGGCAACCTCCCGCCAAACAATTTTTCTGCAAGCTCCATGCTGTACTTGTCCCTGATTTCACGGACAATCTGATCCACAGTAAGCCTTACCTTCAAAAAGCCGTCCTCACTTGAAAGAATTATTCCCTCATGGAAAGCGTTTCCTAATGCCGCTTCCTCACCGGATTTCTCAAAGGAAGTCTCCTCGACCTTTCCAAGATTTTTCAAGCTCTTTTCGAGTATTTTTTTTGCTGAAGTAAGGTTAAAACCAAAGACGGAAGCATTTATTTTTTTCTCAAAACAGCTTTGAGGCAAATTACTGAGTCTTTTTTCGATAAGGGAAAGGCGTTTTTCTACCCCGAGATTTTCCAGATATTCATTAAAAGCCTTAGAGACCGTCTCACTGTAGAAAGAGACAAGAAAGCGTCCCTTTTCGAGAGGCAAAGCCTGGGCAATGGATTTTTCGTACTGAGACAATTTTTCGCCATAATAGGCGTTTTTCTGAAGCCTGGCCTCTTCCACACGGCGGGAAACAGAGGCAAGAATCTCCTGAGCCTCTTCCTCAGCCTTGGCCAGAATTTTTTCGGCTTTTTTTCGGGCATCAGAGGCAATTTCTTTATCAAGTATTTCAGTAGAGCGTAACTCTTCCATAAGAAAAACTCCAAACACTAATCAAACGAATTATCACGAATTAGAAATTCATAAACAATTTGTGAAAATTAGTGTAATTAGTGTTCATGGAACTTCGAAAAATTCGTATTCGATGATTTTCCGAAGTTCAAAACTATACACTGATTCCCACGGCTTCACGAATAGCATCCGTAAGGGATTTTTTTCCTTCAAGATGACCATGAATACCGGGAATCTCAACAATCAAGGGATACTGACTGCCCTTTTGCCATGCCAAAACTTCATCTTCAATCATGGCAGAGACATCTTCAGTCAGAATCAAAATTTTAGGTCGCTCATCCACAGGAACGCTTTCCGCCCCACCCATGCCGGTAACGCGGCGAAAAGCGTCCAAGGCCTCAGCGCGGTTGAGGGCAACAGAACCATCTACCCCAACCAGCTTAAAGCCGAGAATAATTTCCCTTTCTGCGATGACAAAATATTCCATAATCTTATTGTCGTTGCGAACTAAAAAGCGCAAGCTCCTACAAGATGATGATAAGCAATGCTACAAGGAAGCCCCAGAGACAGATACCTTCTGCAAGACCTACGAAAGGAAGTGCCTTACCAGAAAGCTCCGCATTCTCACTCATTGCGCCCATTGCGGCGGCACCGATTTTGCCTACAGCCATACCACCTGCGATACAAGCAAGGCCAACTGCAATACCTGCGGCAATGTACTTGATTGCTGATGAATCAGACTTTTCTGCAGGAGCAGCCTGTGCTTCATTCTGAGCAACCTGGCTTGTCTGGCTGACCGGCTGAGCTGAAGAGTCCTGAGCGACAGCAGAGAAAAGAGCGAATCCTGTAAGAAGAGCCGCAATCATCAAAATTTTCTTGTTCATAACAAAACCTCACTATATGTCATTTGTCGAAATGACAGTATTTTATTTATAATCAAACGAGAAAGGCTTGAATTCCCGACCCGTTTCATTGAAGAATTTAGAGAAGAACTCATAGTACTGCAATCGGATAACCTGAATTGCGACAATCATTCCCTCAAGCACCACCACGATTCCGTTTCCGACAATCATAACCGCCAGATAAGCAGGTCCTGCCATCTGGGAAAGGGTGGCGATAATAAAGCCTAAGACCGCATGAGCCAAGCCAAAGGCACCGACACGAATAAAGCTGATTGAGTTCGACATGTAGCTGATAAGGGTTTCCAAAAGCTCCACCACGGCTTCGATTACAGCCGCAAAAAGTCCGTTCTCAAATACAGGTCTTTCACCTTCCAGAATGCGGTTAATCGGCTCGCTGAACATGGTAAGGAAAAGAGTAATGCCGATGACGATTCCGTCTGCAAGGGAGAAAACATGACCTGCAAAGGCAATCCGCAGAACCATTACCACCACATACCAGAAGAAGGCAGCTCCAGAAAGCCCGTTTTTTCCAAAAAGAGCCTTGGGAACCCTGTGCATGAGCAGGTTGTTCGTAATGTTGAGCACAAGTCCCACCGAATTGATGATGAATCCAACGCCAACAGTAACGCCAAAGAACATGAACATGGTTTTAATTGAGTGATCGCTTCCGTCCGGCATAAGATGCAGGATTGGCGCATGAGCCTCTCCGAAAAGACCCGTAATTGCCATGGAAAGAGGCTTTAAGACTTCCTCGTTGCCGAAGAATTCACCGGTGAGAACGCCCATAATCATGCTGGAAGTTCCGATTGCCATAAAAATCGGAGCAAATTTATTCCAGCCGCCAACCTTAATCACTTTAAGGGACATTAGGATTCCCATCAAGAGGAAGACAAAACCCTGGCCTGCATCACCGAACATGATTCCGAATAAAAGCGTGAAGAAAACAGCCACAAAAGGAGTCGGGTCAATCGAGCCGTAGACAGGAGAGCCGTAGCTGAAAATCATGCGCTCAAAGGCACCGACAAGTTTTCCGTGCTTGAGTCGGACAGGAACCTGCTCGCTGCCGTTTATGACGGAAGGAACCTCAAATGGATTGTAAACCCGGATTGCAATCCGTCCCTCAGTCAGCTTGTCCAGTTCCTTCATCATTGAATGGCTGTCACTGCCTGGAATCCAGCCCGTAAGCCTGTAGACAAGGCTCGTTGACTCCAGGTTGTTCTGAACGTCAACAATTTGGGCAGTAATTGCAAATGAAGCCAAAAGCGAGCGAAGCAAATCCTCGTGGGCCTGAGCCATGTTACGCTTTTCTTCTTCGATATAGTCAATTTCTTTCTGACAGTCAAGGAGTTTTGAGTCAAAGCCAGAAAGCACATCGTCAGGAACTCCCTTAAAGTCGCTGGGAATCTCAAAAGGAACAAAACCGAATTTTTTAAGCTCAGTATCCAGTGAGAAGCGGGCTTTTTTTGAGCTGGCCGCCATGATTTTCGATTTGTCATCGCCAAGGGCAAGGACAATGGCACGGCTGCCTACAGAAATGCTCAGCTCATCAAAAAGAGCCGGGTCAATCTTACCTATTTTGATTGAGAGAAATGAAAGATGGTCAAGTTCCGAGAAAGGTACCTTGAGATTTCTGAAAGACTCAGCCTCTTCCTTAGACTCTCTTACCCTCTTAAGCTCATCGCTGGCAGTAATCTGTCTTTTTTTGAGGGCATCGACATCTGAAAGAAATTTTTCGGCCATGGCCACGGACTTTTCATCGGCCCCAGACGAAGAAGCTATAAGCTCTGAATCAATGTCCGCAATGTTGAGGAAAGAGCGGGCATCCTGCAATTTCAGGAAAAGTTCCCGTTCAGGATTTTTTGCATCCCCCGACCTTGAAGCGTCAGAGACCTTTGAGGAGTCACTTTTATGATTCTGGAACTGAAAATTGCCTTTCTTGCCTAAAAATTCAAGTACAGGGCGGATGTCATCTTTCATGACCATCAGCTCTACAAGATTCATTGGTGTTGTTCTAGCCATACCATGCCTCCTTTAGCCATTCTGCAATGGCGAAACACCTGCCACTTCCATGACTTTTTCACTATCAAGCCCAAGCCTCAGCCCCTCCGTAACGGAACGGATGCAGTCAAGCTCGTATTGTTTTATTCTAAACCATGAAACCAAACTTGTCACACTCATTGGATCCTTGTGGAAAAAACGCCTGTAAGCCTTTGCGAGATATGTCTTTAAGCTTCGCTCTATCCAAGTGGGATCAAGTTCCCAGACGAGGCCTTCTTCGTGAGGATTCAAAAAACGGGAATATTTCCAGTCCTTCCAGTCATCATAAGAAGAAACATCCTTATTGACGATGGCAACCGCCTCCCGTGCAAGAACATCTTTCTTACGACCAACGCCAGATTTTTGCGCCCTCTCATCAGAATAAACCAGATGCTCCAGAATCTCTTCAGAAGAAAAATGATAGTAAACTTTAAGACGAAGAACCCAGAGGATATTCTTGAAGGAAATTTCCATGCGATAAAGCTGCTCAAGATTCTCCTTGTCGCTGCCTTTTAATGAAGCAAGCGATGACCAGAGAGCCATAATCCGCTCACGGTCAGTATTTCTGTCCGACAGGCCGGAATTCTCGTATTCGTAAAAAGAAAGAATCTCGCTCAGAATGGGAGCAGGCTTTTCGTATTCAGAAAGAAGCTCCTTGTACTGACTTATGAATTTCTGCCCTGCCTTTGTCTCGATTTCCTTGGAAAGAAGAACTTCAGGCACCCCCGGAACTTCCTCAGAAAAAAGAAGAAGATAAAGTTCCCTTAGAGACTGAACTGAAAAAAGTTTTGAGGAATTTTCGCCTACAAATGATTTAGCCAAAAGACCGCTCGCCTTCGCATAAACGAAGCTTGAAGCAGCCGACCTGTCAAGACTTCCCATCTCCGCCCCCGCTTACGCAAAAAGAAGAGAATCAAGGAAAGAATTGAAAGCCGCCTTATCTATTGAAGAGGCAGAAATTGTATTTTTATAGGAAGAAAGCTCGGAATCCCTTTTAGAGTCAAGGGCAGAACATTTTTCGCCGTATGATTTTTCGCATTCTGAGACGATTTTTTCGTATTGAAGCTTGAATTCAGAATCAGCCTGAGACTTTGCGGCCGCAATTTTTTTGTCTGCGTCAATTTGAGCCTGAGAAGTCAGTTCAGTGGCCTTTTGCTCCACCTCCAGAAGATGCGCGATTGTGTTAACTTCTTTTTCAGCCATGATTCACCTCTAAATCACTGATACTGCTATTGTACCAAAGATTCTTCGGTTGAGCAAATGAAATTGTAAATTTCTGAAGATGATTTTAAGGAAAGAATTTTTTTGACGAAATCAGGAGTCTGCAGAATGAGGGCCAGCTGCCTTAAAAGCTGAATGTGGTGCTCGGTATCCTTTTCGTTTCCGATAATCATAAAAACAACATGAACCGGAGCCTTATCGAGGGAATCGTAATCAATGCCCTCCTGGCTGATTCCGATTGCGCCGACAGACCCCTGCATAGAAGAAATAAGAGCGTGAGGAATGGCAACGGAATGCATGATTCCGGTAGTCATTTTAGACTCACGCTCATTGAGGCAGTTCAAGGCCTCTTCTTTATTGAATTTCGGGCAAGCATTATGAATTGTCTCAACAAGTTCTTCAAAAAGCTCATCTTTCTCAGTGCTTGAAAGATTTACTACAATAGTATCTTTAGGAAAAACTTCGTTTAAGACCACAGCTTACCCCGCAATTTTCAGTGATTTTTTACTGAGCCTTTGACTCAGAAGCAGCTTCGCTTGTGGCAGTCTCTTTGACCTCTGACTCTGCCTTTGGCTCAGCAGCCTTTGCAGAATCGTCCCACCACTTGCCTTCTGAAGCCTGTGGAAGAGCAGACTCGCTTGACTCCTCGACTTTTCCGGCAGCCTCTGCGGCAGAAAGCAGGTCTGCGTCAGATGAATCAGACTTGCTAGGAAGAATCTTTGCGATTGCAAAAGTAACGACAAAGAACAAAACCACGAATACCACAGTTGCCTTTGTAAGGACAGAAGCTGAGTGAGAACCGAAAGCGGCAGAATTTCCGCCACCGAGCAAGCCGCCCATTCCGCTGTTGTCCTGATCCTGAACGAGAACAAGAAGAACGAGAAGCACACAAATGATTACAAATGCAACTATAAGCACGCCTTTAATAACATCCATTTTTTTCTCCAAACAATGAATACATTAAGAAATAAGTAGAAAGTATTTTATAGGAATATGGGATTGTAGTCAAGGAAGTTGAAGCATCGAACTGAAAATCCATCCTTGGATTTTCAGTTCGATGCTTTTTTTGTTTCACTTTATCTAGAGATATTAAAGATTTTTTTTATTTAATACACTTTTTTTTCATTTTTTCCAAAGAATTTTCGCAATTCACTGCCGAAAATGCATTTTTAAAACCTATATATATACAGAAGAAAATGAAAAGAGTTTTTTCTGAGAAAAATATAGGGGTAAATGCGATGAAAAATCAAAAAGAAGAACAAATCAAACAAACAGAAAATGTCACGCACTTGGAGATTCCCGGCTTCAATGGAATCGCCACGAACAGAACCTACAGGGACAGCCTTTTCCGAATCATCTACAGCGGAAAGGACGAGCGCAGCAGAAGATGGTTGCTCTCGCTCTACAACGCCATCAGCGGAAAAAATCACACCAACATCGAAGATTTGAGAATCACGACAATCGAGAATGTGATTTACCTCACGATGAAAAATGACTTGTCTTTTCTGTTGGATTCACAGATGAACTTGTTCGAGCACCAGTCTACGGTCAATCCGAACATGCCGCTCAGAGGACTGCTGTATTTCGGACAACTGTATCAGAACGAAGTCAAACGCCAGAAGAAGGACATTTACGGCTCCTCACAAATTAAGATTCCATCACCAAGATTCATCGTGCTCTACAACGGTGAGACTGAAATCGGCGACAATAAAAAATACAGGCTCTCAGACGCATTTGAAATTCCAGACGATTCCGGCGAGTTTGAGTGGACCGCGACACTGATAAACATCAACAAAAATCATAACAAAACTATTCAAAAAAACTGCGAGTCATTGTATCATTACATAGAGTTCGTTGACCGGGTTCGAGCAAGCCAGCAACAAGGAATGTCCCCGAGCGAAGCCATCAACGAAGCCGTAAACTACGCCATCAAGAACAATTTCTTGGAAGGCTTTTTTGAGGAGCAGAAAATGTACATAACGAACAGTTTGCTGACAGAATTCGACCAGGAACTCCACGACCGCTGCACATATGAAGAAGGCGTTGCGGATGGCAGGGCTTCAGGTATCGCTGAGGGTGCACAGCAAAACGCTATTGCGAATGCGATAAATTTTCTGCAAGAGGGTGACTCTCCTGAGAAAGTTGCTCGTTGTTGCAATCTTCCACTAGAGCAGGTTCTCACCCTTAAGAGCGAAATGGCACACGCATAAAAAAGCCGTAAACTACGCCATCAAGAACAATTTCTTGGAGGGCTTCTTTGAGGAGCAGAAAATGTACATAACGAACAGCTTGCTGACAGAATTCGACCAGGAACTCCACGACCGCTGCACGATGGAATATGGATATGAACAGGGCGTTGCTGAGGGTGCACAGCAGACCGCTATTGCGAATGCGATAAACTTTCTTAAGATGCAAATTCTAACACCAGAACAAATTGCTCAAGGAACTGGGCTTAGATTAGACCAAGTGCTAAATCTAGAGAAAGAACTTTTACAAGCATAAAAAAATGTAAACTACGCCATCAAGAACAATTTCTTGGAGGGCTTTTTTGAGGTTGCATGATAAAATTACATCCATGTAATTTTATCATGGCCGAGTTTTTACCGTTGGCAAAAACTCGCTTATCCGTTGCATCCATGCAAGGCCGCCTAACGCGGAGTTTTTATAGGAGCAAAAAATGTACATAACGAACAGCCGACACGCACGATTATCTCACACTTGCCGGCTGTTAGTGCTTTAGCCCCTTGCCGTACCCGGCAGGGGCATTTTTGTTATATAAAACACATTACTCGTTGAGCCACTTATCGAACTCAAGGTTTGTTCCGAGGTAGCCGACTACATGTCTGTTTGCATTATCGAAGTCGAGACAAACATTTCTAAACTTTGTATCTACACCCTGAGGTGCCGTAAAAAACAAGCAGTCACTGCTGAGTGAGTGACTGCTTGGGGTTGAGGGTTAGTCGTCTTGGACATGAGTCAAATCACTTCCATCAGTGCATGTTCCCTCAATACCTTTTTTCTTATTATTTCCAGCACCATTACATTGTATATAACCACTTCTAATAGTCAGTGTGCCAGAACTATTTATTCCGCCACCTTTATTTGCATAATTATAGATGATTCCTGCCGATAATTCATCATCATTATTTGTTTCGATAATTAATATTCCGTTATTTCTTATTCCACCACCTGATGAATATGCAAAGTTAGAACAAGAATCAGAAGAGGCTTCTTGAATTGTTGACGGAATACTGCCAATTCGAGCTGTGCCAGACATATTCATTGTACCATTATTATAAACACCGCCTCCTTCTTCATCTGCATAATTAGAAGAAATAACACCTCCAGTCATGATAAATGAAGCCTGTGAATCCACATACACCCCTCCAGCAGAAGAAGGCGAATAGTTAAATGCAATATTTCCAGAATTCATAATTAAGGCGCCTTGATTTTTATTGTATATACCTCCACCGTGTTTATTATTCGTTGAAGCATTATGATATATACCATGGGACAATGTTTCTGGGGATTTTTCGCTTTCACTAGAATATGCGCTATAACCTAAATAAAGTTTTCCAGTATTATAAACGCCACCACCTTCTTCAGCACTATTTGAGAACTCATAAGCTGTCGCTACAGTTGAAGTAACTTCTCCCACAACGGCACTTCCGTACATGAACATGCTGCCGGCATTATATACACCGCCGCCGCTGGTGTTTGCAGTATTGCTTGCGATGCTGCCACCGCTCATCGTGAAGGTGCTGTGCGCTCCATTATACACACCTGCACCATTTACAGCAGTGTTCGAGGCAACAGTTCCTGCGCTCATTGTAAAGTCTGCGGTGCTTCCGGTGCTGTTGACGCCGCCGCCGAATGAGGCGGTATTGTGCGAAATGGCGGCGTCTGTGCCGGTGACAGTGAGCGTGCCGCTGTTGTAGATACCGCCACCGCTTGTGGTCGTAATGGTTCCATTTGTGCCGTTGTAGCAGATGCTTGCGCCTTCTACGCTAAGCGTTCCGGCATTATAGACGCCGCCACCAAGACCAGCACTGTTTGCGCCGTTTTCTGCACCAATAGTGCCACCGGAAACCGTAAGCGTGCCGCTTGCATTGTACACACCGCCACCGCTTGTTGTTGCAGTATTTCCAGTAAGCGCACAAGAGGTAAGCGTGCTGTCGCCTGCGGCATTGTAGATGGCGCCGCCGGATGCAGTGCCCTCTGCCACGCTTGCAGTATTTCCGCTTAAAGTTACATGCGAAAGTGTAAAGGTGGCAGTGCTGTTACGGTAGATACCGGCACCATTCTGCGCTGTGTTGCCGCTGATTGTTACCGGACTTTCTTCTGCCCCGATGGTTGTGGCGCCGGTAACATAGATAGAGCCGCCGTTTCCGCTGAGTGCAGTGTTAGCGCTAAGCGTGGTGCCGTTTACCGTGAGCGTGCCGTTAGACCAGATGCCGCCGCCGTTTCCGTTTGTACCAGCAGTGTTAGCACTGAGTGTACCGCCTGTGATGCTCAGCACGCCAGGGGTTGAGCTGGAGTTGGTCGTATTATACACGCCCGCTCCGTATAAGGCGCTGTTGTTGCTGATACCGGCGTCAGAGCCTGCGGCAATAATACATGTTCCCTGGTTGAAGATAGCACCTCCGCCAGAGCCATCCGTAGTGTTCGTCACAGCTGTAGTTCCCGTCGCCGTGTTGTAGGAAATGCTGCCGGTAAAATCAGCAGGAGTATTTTCAGACGCAGATGTGTAGGCGCTGTAGCCGATGTAGACGGCGTGATTTCCGTCATTGTAGATGCCGCCACCAGATTTTGCACTGTTTCCAGCACCAGAATCGCCGCCAATAACAGTATTGCCGTAGATATAGAGCGTTCCCGAATTAAACACACCGCCGCCATAGCGGGAAGCCGTATTGCCCGTAATAGTACAGCTTTCAAGACGCAGCGTACCGGTATTCAAAATACCGCCACCATCTTGCAGATTAGTTTCATGCGTGCTGTTTTCAGTAACAGTTACATTTTTGAGCGTAACATCTGCACCAGCCTTGATATCCAATCCCGCACCCTGACTTCCAGAACCGCCAGTAATCGTAAGATTTTCGATAGTAATTGAAACTCCGCTTTCAATGGTGAGAACAGAGCCTGTTGATGGTGTACTTGTTGATGAGTCAGGCAAACTAAGCTTATCAGCAATTACATTGTTCGTTGTGTAACCAGAAACAGTAATAGACTGAGCTTTCTCGTCAATTTGTGAAAATGAATACCCAGAAACAGAACCATCAATATAAATCTGCCAGTCAAGCGCGGAACCGCCGTAATCCTGAATAAAACCAATTGCCTTGCGCAACGAGGCATACGGCGATGTAATCGTTCCAGCTCCCTTAGTATCATTTCCTGAAGGAAGAGAATGTCCACTAGTTCCTGTCTGGGCAACATAAAGCGTTAAGTCTCTCCATTTGGCATAATATGTTTTTGAACCAGTCTGGTTGCTAAAGGTTGTAACTGGATCTCCACTATAATTCCCATTATCGTAACCAGTGTACCAACCGACAAAGCATTTATCACTGCGACTTATTTCGCTAATTGTTGGAAGAATAAAATCTTCTTTTGCCGACGGATTGTAGAAAAATTTATCTGTCAATGCATCTATCAATTCATCCGATTCAGTTTTCTTTTTCCAGTAATTGAACGGCTCCGTGTCTATCTCGCCATCGTCCTTTACATTCACATAAGTGACGGTGTAGCGTTGCTTAAGATTTTTAATATCAACATCTTCAACGACCGTTTCACCTGAATCAGTTACTTTTGTCGCCTTACTGATAGATCCTGGCTCTACAGTCACGCTCGTCGTATAAAAGCTGTCAATAGTCTGCTTGGGAGTTTCGCTGTTGCTGTCATGGTCGTAACTCAAAGTGAACTTACATGTTAAGAGATACGTGCCTTTTGGTACGGAATCATTCGTATAGGTAACAGGCCAATATACTTCGCCGCTTGTTGTGTTGTCCGTTGCTGAAGTCTCCGCTATAACAGCGTTCCGCTCCGCTGCCCAAGAGTCTGAAATCTCGCTGCCGTCTG
>DGTW01000224.1 GCA_002393835.1 Treponema sp. UBA4326 | reverse complement strand
AGTTAGTAAGTCATACAACCACACACGCCACACTTGGAGACCAAACCTCATCAAGGTAAAGACAGAAGATTTCGGAAAAACTGAGACTCTGACCGTTTGCACACGCTGCTACCGCTCAGGCTTCGTTACAAAGAAAATCACTGTTGTTCCTGCAAACGCTGGCGCTCCTGCAGCTGCCAACTAATTCAATTTTACAGTTGAATGAACCCATCGGTAAAGCCCGGTGGGATTTTTTTTGCCTTAATTGGATAAATGTCGAGTTTTGAACTTGTCGATTAATGCAAAAAACGGTCGGAATTGCGAGCACTCGCGTTGTTGTGCTCGTTTGGGTTCTGCTTAGAACCTTTGGTTCGTCGAACTCGCCTGAGCTTTGCTCACTGCGATGTTTGGGGCAGGTTCCCGATGTAAGACCGTTTTTTGATATAGTTGAAAAATTCCAAAACTCGACATTCGGCCTAGTCTCTTGTCACCAGAAGGGCACAGAGGACAATCATGTGCATGGCGAAATCGTAGAGCCAGCTGAGGAAATGATTCATTCCTCCGTTTAGAAGACCGCCGTTTCCGAGGAAATCAGCCAGAACGATTGCCACAGCCCAGACGATAATCACAATCAGCTTTAGGATTGAGCCGAAAGTTCCCATTCTGTCGCCGATAAAAAGCTGGAGAATGATGAAGATTCCCGAAAGCAGCTCGATTACGCCGAAGACAATTGCGAGAATTTTCGCAATGTCACCGTTGAAGATGCTTTTGATTGCCTTGCAGCCGAAGTCACCGCCGCCCTGCAAAGCCCAGATTCCGCCCACAGCAAGAAGGGCGCCCACCGCAATGTTGAGTACAAGCCAGAAAAGCCGTACTTCAGATTTTTTTGCCATTATAACCTCCTTTTATGACAATTATTTTTTGTAAATCACCTTGAAGAGCTCGCAGACAATCTTAGAGTCTGGCAAAGCTTCAAAGCCGCACAAGTCGGCTTCCTCATCAAGAAAGTTTTCCATTTTATTCTGCCAGTCAAGCATGTTTTCGTCCTCTCCGTCCCTTCTGGCCAAGTCCCAGGGAATTTCGTTGACAGGGAGGATTTTTACATCTGTTAGCTCGATAATGCAGCGCGGTTCTTCTTTTGAGTCGAGCACAACATAAACCTCGCCTGTAACAGGCATTTTTTCCATGTTGATTTCGATTGTTTCAAGCGGCGTGAACATGGCAGTTTTTGCCCCGGAAAGGAGAAGGGAAAGCTGTGTTTGCCCGGTCATGCCAGTGTCCTCAAAGACAAGCTCGCCTGAATAAACGGCCTCGCCTTCTTTTTGACCCGTGGCCTCAAGATACTTCTTCCAGAATTCTGAAGTAGTCATTATTACCTCCTTGTTTTATAAAGCATAATTATGAATGAGATAATCACGAACAGGCTGGGTATGACGGCCAAAAGCAGCTGAATCAGCGGGATTTCATTTCCAAAAATAAGAATTTTTTTTACGCTGACAAAGCCCAGCCTGAGCAGCAAGTCAAAAACTATGGCCGAATAGCCAGTAACTGCGGCAAGGACCAAAAACATCCAGGAAAAATCCCGGGTACGGCTCCAGAGCATTATCGCAAGGAAGGCTATGATTCCGCCTAGAACGAGTTTTATCGCAAAAAAGATTATTTCCGTCTCGCCCATGCCAACCGCCTAGAAATCAAATGGCTTGTTTTTGAGCATGGTGAAGTTGCCCTTGTCCGCTCCGAAAGGCACGATTGACGGCTGGTAATAGTCCGGGCTTATCAAAAGGTGGCAGTCAAGGCAATGCCTGAAAAATTCCGGATAGGCTTCTTCCGGCACTTTTGGGAAAAGATAGGGGCCCTTGCGCTCCCAGTATTTCGTGACAATCTGATCGTAAATGAACCACTGTTTTTCTTCCCGCTCCTGAAGTGCCTTGATAAGGTCGTAAACTGAGCGGGTAAGGGCGGCGGCCAGAGGAGCGGCAAGGAAAGTCTCGCCCTTAAAATGATTTTGTCCCATACTTTCGGAAGACAGTTTTTCTGCCAGGGAAGATTTGGCCGCAAGAATGAAAATATCGTTAGTCCATGGAAGAGCTGGCGCAAAAATAATGCAATCAATTGTGCGAAGGTCGAGGGAAACTGGGTTCCAGGGCCGCCAGACGGAAGTAGCCTCTTGTGAAAGGGAAAGGGCAGCCTCCAGAGCCGCCTGCTTGCTCGAAAAAGTGAAGGCTTTTCGCTCGTCACCGAAAAGTGCGGAAACAGCACGATCCAGCTGACTTGCCTCACGCCCGCACGGCGAAGAAAAATCCGTGAAGTAGCTTCCAGAAGCCCCCCTTTCAAGGACATTCTTGAAAATGGTGAAGACAGAGCCGCCCCAGCCAAGGATTGCCCGCCCGCCTTCCTGATATAAATCGGTGATGCGGACTCCCTTTGCCGTGTACAAAAAGCTTTTTCGGGCACGCTTAATCGTGCCGAACCTTGAATATATTTCTTTTGCAAATTCAACAATCTGAGACATTTGATAAAAATTATAGCAGAAAAAACATTCAAATGGTAGAATTAAATAATATTTTTTTTGGAGGCTGGCATGAATTTCCTTCGGCTCATACTAATCGGAATAGCAATCGGCATGGCAAATGTAATTCCAGGCGTTTCAGGCGGCACCCTGGCCGTAGTTTTCAATATCTATGACAAATTCGTAAACGCAATCACTCTTAATCTCAAAAAACTCAGGGAAAACTGGCGATTCATAGTGCCCCTTTTGTCGGGGATGGCGCTGGGAGTCCTTATATTCAGCAAGCTCATCACCATTCTTTACACGAATTTTCCAGTTCAGACAAACTTTTTTTTCACAGGCCTCATTCTGGGAAGCATCCCCATGCTCTTCCTCTACATGGCAAAAAGCGAGGACGGCCAGAAAATGGATTTTTCAAAAAAAATCACCGTCATTCTCTGCGCCGTGGCAGGCCTTGTCCTCCTGCTCACATTCTCTTATCTTGAAGTAAAATACGGTGGCGGCGACAAAACCGGCGGCATGAGTGCTGACCTGCCCCAGTGGACTGTAAAACTGGCCGGGCGAATCTTCTTCGCTGGCCTTGTCGGGGCCGTGGCCATGATTGTTCCCGGCATCTCAGGTTCCCTTCTCATGCTGATTCTGGGAGTCTACCCCATCATTATGAAAAGCATCCCTGCCCTCTTTTTGCCAAGTGAGAGCCTGCACGCCCTCATCCTGCTTTTACCCAACGGAGCCGGGGTTTTAATCGGCCTTCTCTGCGGAGCACAGCTGGTGCGATACCTGCTCAAAAAAGTCCCAAACCACACTTATGCGGTCATTTTCGGACTTTTGTGCGGCTCGGCGATTAACATTTTCCCTGGGGTCGGCTCAGTTCACTCTCCGGCTCAGGCCATAGCCTGCGCTCTCTGCCTCTTGGCCGGGGTTGCCATGGCTTATTTTTCAACGAAACTCGCCCCGTCAGAAGAAAAACATGAAGAAAAAGCTGAAGAAAAGGCCGGCGAGGAAAAATAGGCCTTAGCGGGCAGAATCTTTCTCGAATTTCTTTTTAAGGTAGATGTACTCGTAGAGTATGTCGTCGAAATTCTCGTAACCGAAGACCTTGTGAATCTTTGTGACCCGCCACTGCTTTATGTTCGCCGTATGCGGGTAAGGAAGCCAGAAAAGCCTTTTTGAAAAATGGCGGATTACGGTCTTTTTGTAGAGAAATTTCTGATCATTGAAACGCTGGCTGATTTTAAGCTGCCTGCTTGTGCTTCTTACAAGGGCACTCTCATCGGCAAAAACAAGTTTTTTCGTTTTTATAAGCTCCCGGCTCTTTTTAAAAAGGCCTGTTTCCCGGCACTTTTTCATGTTGAAGAGCATGACACCGGCGTTAATAAAGCGGGGCAGGAAAAAGAGAATCAGCTTTCCGTAATGATCGGGGGCGGCGGCATATTCATAATCCGAAATATCCATGTCATAAAGGAGAGTAATGTCCCGGTTGAAGAGCAGGTCTATGTCCAGATAAAGGATTTTTTCTGGAATCTGGGGAATAAGGTCGGCAAAAAGGCGCAGCAGCGTGTAAGGCGAGCAGTAGCAGTCCTCGTTGGGAGAGCCGCCAAATTCAGCCTTGTAAAGGGCAGTAACATCGATTTTCTCGACTATGTTTTCTGGGTTGTAAGATTTAGCGACATCGGCAAGAAAGGCAATCTGAGCGTCAGAAAGAGGCGTGTAATCACTTCGCAGATGAGAGACATCCATTGTAAGAATGAAGAAATGAAAAGGCTCCCTTGTTTCAGTCCGCTTGAAAATTGAAAGCATGGTGGTAAGGGCACCGTCAAAAACTCCGCTGTTGCCGCAGAAGAGAACATTAATCATGGTTTTCTCCATTTTCGCCTGTTTTCGAATCAGTTTTCTTGATGTACTTTATTAGCTCAACATTATTGAGGAGGCTTCTCTGGCACATTTTTTCATAGACCGCATCCCTCAGGGCCTTTCTCTGCTCCTTTGCAGAAAGGCTGGCGTCGGCAAAAAAAGGTCCGTCCACATAGGTAATCATCCTGGGATTCTTAGAAAAGTGCCGCTTCTGATAGACATTGGTGAAGCAAAAGGCCGGAATTTTGTACTGCACAGGATATTTGAACGATGTGTCTGGAAAAGGCCTGATTTTAGTGTAAAAAGGCCAGATGTGGGCTTCCGGGTAAATGCAGACAGAGCATTTTGCCTTTACCCGCATTTCCATAGTGCGCATGAAATTTTTTGCAGCGGCAAAGTTGTCAGGAAGAGGCAGGGCACCTAAAAGCCGCATTTTCTGACCAATATGGGGAATTGAGACATTGTTGGGATGCACGACCACAAAAACGCTCTTCGGAAAGCTCACGAAGGTGGGGACAAGGGGATCCGAGAGGATGTTGGTGTGATTTCCGTAAATGAAGAAGGCTCCCTTCTGCCAGGGCTTCAGCACGGCCCGGTTTATGATTTTATGACGGTACTTGAGCTTTAGGTAGAGAAAAGCCAGTGGCATGGCAAAGAGACGGTAAAAAAGAAAACGCCTGAAATGCCAGAAAAAGGAATTTCCGCCGTAATCATAGTGCTCATCGATGGGAATTGGCGTGATTTTCATAGTTGAAAACTCGTCATTCAGCTCATCCTCGTAATAGATGACCTTTTTTTCTGACATCACTATTCCGTCCCGTAGGTCAGGGGAATGCCATAAGTTTCCTCATAGACCTTCTTCCAGGCCTCAAAGTTGGCATTCTTCATGTATTCGGCGTTTTGTCTGACGCTCAGCTCCTCTTTCGGGTAAATGAGCGGCAATATATGAATGGTATATTCCTGGACCGGGAAGCCGTCACCACCAGTTATGGGAGAATCGCTCATGGTGATGAAAAAAGGCATGACAGGCGCCTTGTTCTCGGCCGCAATTTTGTAGGCTCCGTTGGTAAGGGGACGGGGCTTGCGGTAGTTCCACCACATGGCCTGCTCGGCGTAGATAAGAATCTGCCTGCCGTGTGAAATGTAATACTTTGCCGCATCCATGAATTTCTTCATGGTGGAGACATTGCTTGAAAGCGGCATGGTGTTGCAGTGGCGGAAAAGAAAGCCGTAAAAGCCAGGAAAATTGGTGTAATTGCCTTCCCGGCAGACCTTCACCAGCTCCCTGTGGTAGACATGCTTTTCGATTGCCTTATAGACGGCAAAATTATCGAAGGCATTGAAGTGATTGCAGGTAATTACGGCTCCCACATTCTTGTTTGCAATGTAATTTTCAAGGCCTAAGACTTCCTTGATAATAAGGGCCTTGCTTTTTATGAGCTTGTTTATGTGGCGGCGGGCCAGCATATTGGCGAATTTCATCCAGAATTTGCTGGAAAGCTTTTCGTTAAGGTAGTCAACCTTATCCGGCGTGAGGGGAATAGTTGGAGGATCGTCCTCAACATCCTCATGCCAGCGGCCTTCTTTCTCAAAGAGCGCGATTTTCTCGACTATTGCCAGGCGAGAGGGAGCTTTGGCTGGCTCCTTAGCCGGCATATTATTTGATTCAGTTTGATTTTCCGCCATACAAGCCCCGCTTTACTAAAGTTTCGCCGGTTTTACGCTGCCGGGTATTCCAGTAGTTGTTAGGATCTGCCGAATCTTCTTCAGCCATTTTGACCAGCTCATTGAACTGCTGCCTGTCCCTTTCAATCAAATCTTCGGTGTATGAGGCCTTTATTTTGAGGATTGAATCATAAAGGAAGGTCTCTTTTGCATATTTCCAGAAATAATCTTCGTAAAGGACATTGTCGTAGTGCCAGGGTTTCCAGTTGATTTTATAGTGAATCAGCTTGAGATTCTTGTCGTCAAAAGATGGATTCTTGTAGGCAGACTTGTTCCAGCCCAAGCTCAGGGGCTTTACCCTTCCCTTGCAGAGAACATTGAGATAATCTTCGTCCTGTGTAACCCGGAAGGTAAATGAATTGAGAAGGTCTATGAATTTAGTTTCGATATCCTCTTCCCTGTAAAGCCTTGCGTTAATCAAAAGGACTCCTGCACTGAAATAGTCGTAGCGATATATGCCAAGGGCCTTCTCGACATAGTTTCCGTAAACCTCGTAGTCAGTCATTACTTCTTCACTGGCGGCGGCCACAAGGTTATCGCCCAAATCAGTGTTGAAAAGCTGGGAAATGTCTCCTGTTACCACAATGTCGCTGTCCAGGTAGAGCACTTTGTCATACTGCTTGAAAACTCTGGGGATAAAGATACGGCAATAGGTTTCCTTTGAGTAATAATGACGCAGGTGAAAAGCACCAGTTGATTTTTCCATTTCGTCTTTCATTGAGACAAAATCAATGCTGGCATTGTCAAGGGCCAGGTCGTCAACAACCAGACGAAGCCTGTCCGCATATTCCTTACGAAGGCTTGTAGTAAGCACATATATTTTATAGAAAAATTTCTTTGAGGCATTATCAAGAAGCGAAGTAAGTGCAACTGCAAAAAAAGGAGCATAATTATCGTCGATGGCAAAAAAAATCGGGATTTCTTGCATTCCGTTCTTTAAGTTCATGCATACTACTATACCATAGTAAATGCTTTATGTCACTAGAAAGGATGAATTGTATACAATATATTTTATCTTGGGGGTAGAAGGGCTTACAAAAAGAAGATAAAATCATCGGCAAGGAGTTCACATAATGAAAGCAAGGGCACTTTTCGCCGCAATAATCACTTTTCTGTCAATTTCTTTTCTTCCGGCAGCAGAATTCACACAAGAGGAAAATCAGGCCATTCAGGACATTCTCTCCTTCAGGCTTTCCCTTCGCTCATATTCCACCAATGACGAGGTAATCGAAAAAGTCCGTTCCTACAGGCAAGAAAAGCTTTCATCAATAGAAAATTTCAGCGAGGAGGCCCGGCTTGTCTGCCTCAACATGCTGGCCACGGCGGAATACAACGCCTTTTACGCAAAGGACATGCACGCCCCTGAGATGGAAGGAATTCTCCGCCCCCAATACGAAAAAATCAGGGAATTTCAGGAAAAAACACCCGCCGAAGAACAAAATCCATGGTTCGTATTCACCTCGGCTGACATAATCAACTCGATGATGCAGTTTCTAAAGCAGGGTGAAGCAATAAGCCTCGGACTCAAAGAAAAAAAAGAATACGCAATCGCCCTGGCCGCACAACCAGAACACGCTTTCGGCAACATGCTCTCTGGCTACTGGTACTACTATGCACCCGGAATCGGCGGGGGAAGCAAAAAGAAGGCCCGTCTCTTTTTCGCAAATGCCCTTGAATACGCCGCTAACGATTATGAGAGATTTTACGGAAACATAAATCTTTCGCAAATGAATTTTGAGGACAAAAAGAAGGAAGAAGCCGCCCGCTTGCTGGACGAAGCCGAAAAAATTCTTCCTGGCACCAGACATGTCGCCTTTATTAGAAAAATCAACGAAATGGGATACTCAGCCTTTGACTACAATCAGAATTCCACCCGAAAAAAACTGGACGAACGCTTAGCAGAAGAAAAATAATAGAGGAATTTTGGGCGCATCCCGCCGCTTTGCGACGGGTCGGGCCTTCCGTGGCTTGCTACGCGCGGTGCTTCACTTCGTTACGCACTGGCGGCAAAGCCGCCACCACTACACGCCCTTGCGCTTAGTTACAGTTTTGCAAGTTTTTCCGTTACGAGCTTGGTAGCAACGCCCGGGTTTGCCTTTCCCTTGGAAGCCTTCATTACCTGCCCCATGAGCCAGCCCACGACATTGGTCTTTCCGCCCTTATAGTCGGCCACGGCCTTAGGATTGTCGTTGATGACCTGATCAACGATAGCCTCGATTGCGCCTGCGTCAGAAACGCTTTCCATGCCCTCTTCCTTGATGATGACAGAAGGCATTTTGCCGCTTTCGAGCATCTTGGCAAAGACTTCCTTGCCCTGAGCCGAAGTGATTTTTTTGTCGGCGATGGCGTTAACAAGCTCAGTAATGTGGCTTGGTGTAATGTTGACTTCGCCAATCGTAATATTTTTTTCGTTAAGGACGGCGAGAAGCTCAGCCAGAATCCAGTTTGCGACCTTTTTGACATCTTTAGCACCCTTTGCGGCCTCTTCAAACCACAAAGAAAGCTCCCGTGTGCTGGTCAAAGTCTCTACATCAAAGTCAGAAAGACCATAATCCTTCTTGAGTCGAGTGCGTTTTGCCTCAGGAAGCTCGCCTACCCGGCCGCCAGCACGCTCAACCAGCTCTTCGTTTACGCTGAAAGGCTTGATGTCAGGCTCAGTGGTAAAGCGGTAATCGACGAAGCTGTTCTTTGTTCGCTGAACCACAGTCTGACCCTTTGCCTCGTCCCAGCCCATAGTGACCTTAAAGCCGGCATTGAATTCCTGGCGGTCGTTCTGGAACTCTTCGAGCTGTCTTTTTGCCTCGTAAGTGCAGGCCTCGCGGATTGCTTTGAAGCTGTTCAAGTTCTTGATTTCTGAAATCGGTGTGTGATAAAGCTTTCCGTCTTCCCAGACATTGAGGTTGATGTTAGCGTCACAGCGCATATTTCCTTCTTCAAGGTTACCGGCAGTGACTTTTACATAACGCAAGATTTCCTGAACAGTCTGCATGAAAAGAGCGGCCTCGTCAGGAGAAGACATATCAGGCTTTGTGACAATCTCAATGAGCGGAGTGCCGGAACGGTTATAGTCGATGTATGAGTGAGCGCCCTGCAAGTGGAGAGACTTACCTACGTCCTCTTCAAGATGGATTCGCTCGATTCTAACCCGGCGGTATTTATTGTCGATAATGCAGTTCTCGCCCTTAAAGTTTACAGGCCTGTGTTTTGCTCCTCCAACCTGCTCGTCTTTAGGAAAATGAGAAAGGGGCAGGTCCACATGACCGTCCGTACAAAGAGGAATGTCGTACTGGGTAATCTGATAACCCTTGGTCAAGTCAGGGTAAAAATAATGCTTGCGGTCAAATTTGGTAAAACGTGCAATATTGCAGTTCAAGGCCATACCGGCAACGGAACCGAGTTCAACATATCCCTTTGAAATGCGCGGCATTGCTCCCGGAAGTCCAAGGCATACAGGACACACGCGGGTATTAGGCATTCCGCCGTAACGGTTCTCGCAGGCACAGAAAGCCTTTGTGTTAGTCAGAAGCTGGGTGTGAATCTCACAGCCGATTACAATTTCGTATTTATCAACAGCCATACAATCCTCAAAAAACCACAGATATCATGGATAGTAAATTTCATCTTAATTATAGCGAATTTTACAGGGAAGTTGTAGTAGGTTCATGCAGATTTTTCTGAGGACAAACAGTATTGTTTTTTTTGATTTATTACAGTAAATTATCTGCTGCATGAGGCTGTCAGCCCCGGCGGTTCGAAACCATCCCGCCTTATCAAAACTATGGAGAATAACTATGAGCCGTACAAAAGACGAGCTCGAAGGCGTAAGCCTGCTGGGAAACCAGAAAACCGCTTACACCTACGACTACTCACCGGAAATTCTTGAAAAATTTCCGAACAAACATCCGGACAACGATTACATGGTAATGCTTAACTGCCCGGAATTCACATCCCTGTGTCCTAAAACAGGCCAGCCGGACTTTGCAGAAATCAGGATTAACTACATTCCTGACCTCTTCCTCGTAGAGTCCAAATCATTAAAACTCTATCTGTTCAGCTTCCGTAACCACGGAGATTTTCATGAAGACTGCGCAAACATCATCATGAAAGACCTCGTTGCCCTCCTCGACCCAAAATACCTTGAAGTAGAAGGAATCTTTACCCCGAGGGGCGGAATCTCAATCTATCCTTTTGCAAACTACGGCAAAAAAGGAACTGAATACGAAGCCCTTCAGAAACAGCGTCTCTTTGCAAGCATCGACCGCCGCAGCTGGAACTAAACTTAAGTGGAGTAAAAAATGCCTTTTCAGAATGAAATAATATTAATCGCGAGCATCCTCGTGTTTTTCGGAGGACTCGTAGCCTTTTTCCGTTTTTTCGGGAAAACCGGAATCTATTCCTGGACGGTAATCTGTACGATTGCTGCAAACATTGAAGTGCTCATTCTCGTACACGCCTTCGGACTTGATACGACTTTGGGAAACGTACTTTTTGCATCAAGCTTTCTTGCAACCGACATTATGAGCGAAGTCTTCGGAAAAAAAGAAGCATCAAAATGCGTTAAAATCGGAATCCTGACAAACATAACCTTTATCATCATAAGCCAGTCATGGTTTTTGTATGTACCTGCAGCAGGAGATACAATGGCAGGTCCGGTACGCACGGTTTTTGCCTCAACACCGAGGGTAATGCTTTCAAGCCTTGCAGCCTATGCATTGTGTGAACTTTATGATGTATGGGCATACCACGCTCTATGGAACTGGTCAGAAAAAAAGACAGGCAGCCACAAGGCCCGTCTCTGGCTCAGAAACAACGGTTCTACACTTGTGAGCCAGCTGATAAACGTAGTTGTATTTAACCTTGCAGCCTTTGCAGGAGTATTCCCGGCACAAACTTTAGTTGAAGTTTTGATCTTTGGATATGCAATATTTATAGTAACATCCCTGGCAGATACACCGTTCGTATACCTTGCCCGCTGGATAAGCGAAAAATATCCTCAGACAATAGAGTAGAAGCTCAGAGTTTACGGGAAACTATTTATCCTTGAACCCGAAAAGGTGCGATATAAAATTATTGCAGTTTTCCGGGTCATCATCTTCCCAGTTTGAAACCATATGAAGGTCACCGTTATTCATGTTCATGGACATATGCTCGCCCACGCGCATGTGAAGGTCACCTTCAGAGTCCATGCCCAGACCGTTACCTACAGGCACAATAATATCGCCGTCATCCATATTTAAAATCATAAGCAGGCCTCCTTAAAGCTGTATCAGCAGCTTGTTTTCTCAGGGATATGATAGCACAGATAATAACATGTGCAAGGGAAAAATAGACCATGAGTCATTCCTCCCGCATACTTTTTCGGTAGTCAGTATAATTCGCAACTAGCTCTTTCAGGTTCATCAGAACGCCTTCGCCGTCTTTTAGCAGGGTGTAGTTGATTTCATCTTCGAATTCCTGCTCAGAATCCGTGTATTTATATCTGAGAACGCCTTTTCCAGTCCTGTAGATTTCGGGCAGTTCATCTGGATTCAGGATTATTCTTCCATCCGTGTAGTTCGGCTCTCCAATTAAAGCTGTCAGCTCTTCTATAGAGATGTCAGGATTTTTTGCATACGCTCCGAGCATTTTTCTGACATTCTCAAGTTTGTGCGGAATAAGACTGTAGTTTCCGTTGCAGAAGACATTCGGGAAGTCACCGGGGCACTGGGGAAGTAAATTAGCGATTTTTTCTGTATCTAGTTCTTTAAACAGCCAATCGGAACAACAAGTACACCGTCTTCCCTTTTGTATGCGTATTGCCCAACTCCAGTTAGAACCATCTGGAAAGAAGGGGCATTCATTTTGGTCGTATCTATTTTTGAAGCAAGCTTTTTCAGGTTTTCCGCACCCTCATTTATCAGCGTGTCACCGCCAAGCTTGATTTCAATAAGGCCGTATTTTCCGTTTCGTAGATGAACGACTGCATCACATTCCA
>DGTW01000225.1 GCA_002393835.1 Treponema sp. UBA4326 | reverse complement strand
CGCCTGAGCTTTGCTCACTGCGATGTTTCATGACGCGTTCTCGACGGGAAATCGTTTTTATTTATCAAGCTGATTTTCTGTACTCGACATTTGTGCTTGTGCTTCTGCCTCACGCCGCGCAATTTTCCGCTGATTTAACAGAGCCGTAATCAGAGAGATAACTGCGAGACCGAAGAATATCAGACAGATTGGGCGGGTAAAAATCATCGCAAAACGGCCGTCTACAATCTGCATGTAGCGGCGGATATTTGACTCGCACAAAGGTCCAAGAATCAATGCCAGCAGAATCGGCGAGAGCGGGAAGCCATACTTTTGCAAAAGATAGCCCAAAACGCCCATAACGATGGCAAAGTAAACATCGAACATACTTTGGTTGATTGCATAGGCACCGACCAGAGAAAGCACGAGAATACAAGGGATGAGGAAGTATCGCTCAACCGAGATTACCTTTGAGAATAGGTTTACGCCCAGCATACCCACAAGAAGGAAGGCCAGATTTGCCGTAAGAAGTGCTCCGAAAACCGCATAGACGATATCCAGATGTTCGACATACATCATAGGGCCCGGCTGGAAACCGTGCATGATAAATGCTCCCATCAAGACTGCGGTATTTGAGTCACCTGGAACGCCAAGAGAAAGCATAGGAATCATGGCTCCGCCGGAACAGCCGTTGTTTGCAGACTCAGCCGCAGCAATTCCTTCCGGCGCGCCTTTGCCGAACATTTCAGGATGCTTTGAAGAGCGTTTTGCCTCGCTGTAGGAAACGAAAGCCGCAATGTCACCGCCAGCCCCTGGAATTGAACCGATAAATGTACCGATTAGACCGCCCTTGAAAATGTGGGGCAGGATTGTTTTTGCATCACTTTTGCTGGGGATAATGTTTTTGACAACCGAAATAAGATAGTTGACGATTGGGTTTCCCCCTTCCCTCTTTTGCGTCTGGGCAATAGAAGTCTTTCCAGTCAGAAGATGCTCAAAATTCGCGATGACCTCGCTGACCGCAAAGAGACCAATCAAAGCCGGAATGAAGGGAATGCCGTCGTATAGCCCACGGAGCTTAAAGAAGCGCAGGTAGGCGCAAGTTTTGTCCATGCCGATTGTGGCAAGAAGAAGTCCAAGGACAGCCGTAATCAGGCCTTTGACCAAATCTTTTCCTGAAATTGAGACGATGACTGAAAGGCCGAAAACCGCAAGGGCGAAAAACTCAGCGGGGCCGAATTTTAGTGCCATCTTTGAGATGAAGGGCGAAAGGAAGGTCATAATCAAGGCACCAATGATGCCGCCGGTGAATGAAGAGAAGAGGGAGATTGTAAGTGCACGGCTTGCCTGCCCCTTCTGTCCCATGGGATAGCCGTCCAAAACCGTGGCGGCGGCACTAGGAGTTCCCGGCGTGTGAATGAGGATGGCTGCAATTGAGCCGCCATACATACCGCCGCAGAAAATTCCCAGGAGCATGGCAACGCCCGGAATGAATTCCAAACCATAAGTGAAGGGAACCAGAAGGGCAATGCCCATGGTTGCGGTAAGTCCCGGAATTGAGCCGATTAAGATACCGCCAGCAGCACCAATCAGAGTGTATAAAAGAGTCAGGGGCGAAAAAACCTGGCCAAAGCTTGAAGCAATTAAACTAAAATCCATTTTTTTCTCCCTTACATAAAGTTCTCGATGAAGCCAAGAGGCATTTCAATTCCGAGCAGGAATTTGAATGCACAGAAAACAAGTACCGTCATGCCGAGAGAAACGGCTGCCATCATTTTATAATTGCGTTTGCCAAGAATAAAAATCATGGCAAAAAGGGCAATCGGGGTGGCGATTAAAAAGCCCAGAAAATTCCATGAGATGGCATAAAGAATAATCAGAAGCAGAGAAAGCGCAGCCTTCTGCATGTCCTTGTTGAAAAGAGAAAGGGTCGGAGCCTTTTCCTTATTCCGCTGATTAGTTTTGAGGTTCGTAAGAAGAAGGGCAAGACAACAAATGAATAAAAGAAGAGCCAGTGCCCTTGGAAAGAATTCCGGGCCAACCGGAACGTTCTTGAATTTTTTAAATGTAAATGTATAGCCAAAGGCAAGGGCAGAAACTGCCATCCCCACAATGGCTGATATAATATTTGCTTTTTTCACTATTGTACCACCGAAAAAAAGAGCAGGAGCTTTTACCCCCTGCTCTAGTGTTAAGGCTAAAAACTAGTCAACCAAATGAATGGCTTTCATTGTCTTTGTAACAGCCTCGAAGTTGTCTTTAAGGAAGGCTGAGAATTCTTCAGGATTCTGATAGGCGAGAGTAAGGTTAAGGCTCTCTGCTGTCTTGATGAATTCTGGATCTTTTTCGGCCTGTGTGAAGGCTTCAAGAAGCTTTGCCTTGATTGACGGCTCAACTCCCTTTGGAAGGGCAAGACCACGCCAGGTAGCATAATTGATGTTGAAGCCCTGCTCCTTGAAAGTCTTGATGTTCGGGTAGCTGGCCGGACGATTGTCTGCCATGATACCGAGAACTTTTACATTGCCAGCATCAAGCTGAGACTTAACTTCTGCAAGAGAAACTGTTACAGCCTGAATGTGTCCACCGGCAACAGCAGTTACGGCACCAGCGGCACCTTCAAAAGGAATATGTTTTACATCGATGCCTGTTGAGTCAGCAAGAAGACCTGCACCAATGTGCCATACTGAGCCTGGAGCTGAGTTACCGATTGAAACCTCGCCAGGATGAGCCTTGCAGTAGTCTACGAATTCAGCAACTGAATTGTATGGTGCATCTGCCTTTACAGTGAGGGTTGCGGCATCTGCATTAACGCGGATAAGCGGGTCGTAGTCAGCATAAGTGAAGTCGATGAGTCCCTGCTGTGGAAGGGAATTCAACTCAAATGTAATCATACCAACAGTGTATCCGTCCGGCTTTGCGTCTTTGATTGCAGCATGACCAATGGCTCCAGCACCACCAGTTTTGTTTTCAACGGTGATTGAAGTTCCAAGGTATTTTTCTGCAGTTGAGCAGAGAGCACGAAGAACGGCATCTGTACCGCCACCGGCACCCCATGGACAAATCATGGTAACGCCTTTTTTAGGAAATGATGAAGCTGCACTTTTTCCTTTACATGAAGTCATAAGTCCCAGACTGGCCACAAGACACAAAGCAAGTGACAAAACCTTTTTCATTTTGATTTTCCTCCTTTATTTTGAAAAGCAAAATTTATTTATTTATAAATTATCCAACCGCAATTTTGACTTGTCAAGGAAAAAAACGTCAGGCCTTTCTCAGGCTTTTCCTCTTGCCAGCATTTAAAGAGGGTGGTATTTTCTAAGACATGAAATTCTTGTCAGAAAAATTGGGCGTTGCACCGGAAAAACATAAACTTGTCCTTACCGCTTATTTTGTCTTCTTTGTGACAGGCATGGCCAGTACCATCCTTGGAACAATCATTCCAAATCTTCGCGAGGCATACGGCTTGAATTACCTAGTCTCGGGAAGCCTCTTTACCCTTCACCAGACAGGGAACCTTTGCGCCGTAATTCTTGCGGGTTTTCTTCCATATTTAATAGGAAGAAAAAAATCAGTGACGATTTTGTACTCAAGCCTTGCCATCGGAACGATATTAATCACGGCTTCAGGTTTGCCTGTCCTTTTAATGGCAGCTTACAGCCTGACTGGAGTTGGCAGGGGAACCACAAGCAACATCACGAATGTCATCGTCTCAGAAAGTTCTGAAAACAAGGGGGCCGGCCTTAACCTTCTCCATGCAATTTTTGCCTTCGGGGCGCTGGTCTCACCATTCATCCTTCTTCTTTCTTCTTCACTTTTTCCTTCTCAAGGCTGGCGGATTACCCTCTGGATTTTAGCCCTCTGCATGATTGTTTCCTTCTTTTTATTTGCGACTTCTTCCCTCAGCAACAAGGCAGAAGTAAGACGGTCTGCCGCAAAAAAAGCTTCCTCATCAGAACTTTCTGCATCAACAGAAACAGCTGTTATTTCTGGAATTCCCTTCTATAAATCTTTTGATTACTGGCTCAATGTTTCGATTCTGCTTTTTTATCTCAGCGGTGAATCCGGAAACATGGGCTGGCTGGTCACTTATTTTAAGGACACTGGATTGATGGGGCAGACTTTTGCCCAGATGACTTCTTCAATTATGTGGATAATGATTATGGCAGGCAGGCTTCTTGCGGCGGCAATTTCCGGAAAAGTGAACAAGAGCCTTATGATTCTAATTCTGGCAATCTTGAACACAGCTTTCTTCATTCTGATGATTTCAACTGCATCCATGCCATTGATTATAATCGGACTTTTGGGAACTGGCTTTTCCATGTCAGGAATTTACCCCACGACACTTTCAACAATGAAGAGAGAATACAATTCGTCCCCCCTTTCTACCGGTTTTGCAATCGGAATTGCCCTGGTAGGAGGAATTTCCATGCCGGTAACAGTTGGAGCCATTGCCGAAAAAGTAACTTCTTCAGCCTTAGCCCGAGGACTTCCAATAGAGGCAGCAGAAAAAGCCGGCGTCACATCAGGAATCAGCGCAATCGCAGTAGCACTTTCAATCATGCTGATTCTAACGGTGATTAAATTCATTCGGGAAAGAAAGTCTGCTTAGTCCAGTAAGGCACACAAGGCAAAATATATTGACGAAAGCGAATTCCTTCTATAAAATTATTTATTACAAGTATCCTTAATGGTCGATTAGCTCAGTGGTAGAGCGCTACCTTCACACGGTAGATGTCACTAGTTCAATCCTAGTATCGACCATTAAGGATATTTTTTTGTCTTCAGTTTTTCCGGGGCTTTTTTTCTAAAACCTGCGGTAGTAGCATAATACCAGAAGCAGGATAAATTTTTCTTCAACGTCTTTTACTGTAAAGTCGGAATATCAAAAAAAAAAAACGGTATAAATAAGTGTACTAAGAATTGAAAATATAATCAGAAATATTTTGGTCTAGGACTAAGGAGGAAATTGATACTATTTCTGGAGGCGGAGTCTTCAGCGCCATCGGAAACTTCTTTAAGAATCACTGGAAAGCTATTTTGATTGGTGCAGCGATTGTTGTTAGTGCTGAGGTTTGTTTGGCAGACATTGGTGGCGAAAACGATTTAATGACTTATATCGTTGCTTGGAGCAGTGTGTCGCAGGGCACTTTTTTTATTTCAAAAATTGCAGCAAAAATTCTTGCATACCTACGACAGTAAACCCATTTTCATCTTTGGTCGTTTTTACAGGTCGGTTCACAACGATAATTTTTTTGATTTGGTCGTTCAACAAAAGGTAGGGACGGATTTCTCTTTTTTTTGTTTCGGCATTTGCCATATTATCGGTAATCTGAAGATAGATAGTTTCGCTCCCTCTTGTTGCCATAAAATCAACTTCATAATTCTTACGAACACTTTTTCCATTTGCTTTTTCGATAGAATCAAAAGTTCCGATATTTATATTCCAGCCATTGTAGCAAAGCTCATTGTAAACAATGTTTTCCAAAATTTGTCCTTCATCTGGATATATGAAATCCAGTCTTGCGTTTCTAAGTCCTGGGTCAGAAAAATAATACTTCCGTGTTGAGTTTATGAATTTTCTTCCTTTTAAGTCGTATCGTTTTGCTTCGCTAAGAATAAAAGCGTCCAAAAAAGCGTTGATATATGAAGTAACAGTTTCCTTGTCTATTTTTTCGTGTCGTTTTGAAAGAAATGTATTTGCAAGTTTTTCGGCATTCAGAAGTTCACCTGTACATGTCGCAAGAATCGTACAAAGTTCGTCCATTGCCTCTGTTTTTCGCAATTTGTTTCGTTCAAGAATATCCTTGAAGTAGGTTGTCTTGAAAAGTCCTTTGAGATATTCTTCTTTTTCGTTTTTGTCTTTCAGAACTGCAAGGGGCATTCCCCCGTACTGCATGTATTCGTATAAGGCTTCTTGTTTTTCCATTTTTTCTTTTACGGCTTCGTAAAATTCACCGAATGAAAGAGGAGCCATGTGGATTTCGGTTGCTTTATCTCGGAATTCGGTCACTATATCACTTGAAAGCATTTTTGAATTTGAACCAGTCACATAAAGATCAATGTTCTTCTCATGGCTAAGTCCAAGTACGACATCGACAAAAGAAATTGTCTCCGAGTCTTTTTCTGTCGCAAGAAGTATTTTACCATCTGTTAAATCTGGATTTACAATTGTATAAACTCGCTGAATCTCGTCCAAAAAAACATAAAACTGCTCATTTTTGTCGGCACAGATTTTTAGAATAAAATTATTCAACTCAAGAGGATTTCTATATGAGGAATTTTTAGCATCATCAAGTTCTAGGGAAATGATATTTTTTTCGGGAACACCGCTTTCAACAAGATGTTTGTGAAAAATTTCTTTTAAGAGATATGATTTTCCGCAGCGCCGAATACCAGTTATTATTTTGGGGAAACCGTTCCATTTTGCATTGATGAGTTTGTTGAGATATTTCGGGCGATTCATCATAATCTAATCTCCTTTTCTGTAGAATTCTACATTTTTTTCGATTAGATTATAACTTCTGATGTTAGTACTGTCAATTTTTCCTTTAAAAACAAAAAAACTGCGACCTCTTGTCGCAACAATTCGCTTTTACCCGCCTCCATGCGGGCATTTTATTTAAAAAATAAAAAACCGCCCTCGATTGAGAGCGGTCTTCGCTGTTTTTAGGCAGCTATTTGGCTTATCGGAGCAAGCTCAATACAGACTGTGACTGCTGGTTTGCCTGAGCAATCATAGCTGTTCCTGCCTGCTGGAGGACCTGGTTCTTTGTGAAGTCTACCATTTCCTTAGCCATATCAGTATCACGGATGCGTGACTCAGAAGCCTGGAGGTTCTCAGCACCGATGTCGAGTCCGACTACTGTCTTCTCGAGGCGGTTCTGGTAAGCACCCAAGTCAGCGCGCTGTTTGTTAATCTTTTTGAGGGCTTCGTCCAAAGTTCCGATTGCGCGGTTAGCTTCATCTGGAGTGCCAAGAGACATAATCTCTTCGTTTCCGATGTTGCGGAGACCCAAAGCACCAGCTGTCATTGTACCGATGAATGACTGGATGCGCTGATCCATGTTAGCACCAACGTGGAACCACATAGAAGCTGTAACTGTATTCTCACCAGTTGAGCGAGCGAAACGACCTGTCAACATGTTCATACCGTTGAACTGAGCCTGTGAAGCGATGCGGTCAACCTCAGCGATGAGTGCTGAAACTTCAACCTGAATCTGCATTCGGTCTTCGTCTGTGTAGATACCGTTTGAAGACTGAACAGCAAGCTCACGGATTCGCTGAACGATGTCAGTTGTTTCCTGGAGGAAGCCCTCAGTTGTCTGGATGAATGAAATAGCGTTCTGAGCGTTCTCAGAAGCCTTGTTCATACCACGAATCTGGGCTCTCATTTTCTCAGAAACAGCAAGTCCTGAAGCGTCATCACCAGCATGGTTAACTTTCAAGCCTGAAGAAAGTTTTTCCATGTTCTTTGTGTTGTTCAGCTCTGTAAGACCTGTTGAACGCTGTGCAAACATTGCACTCATGTTGTGATTAATAACCATAGTTTTATCTCCTTATAATTACTATCTGGTTTTTAACGACAGGTCTTCAGTTTTGAAACCTGTTGCCTTGTGGGGGCGCCCACCCACCGGGTTTTGTGCCCTACAGTTATAGTTTCGGAGTCTGAAAAATTTACTTAAGCAAAATTTTCAAAAATTTTTAATTTTTTTTGAAAAAAGGGGAAAAGCGAGTTTTGTGAACCTTGATTTTATCGGACACAAAACTCGTTAGCGAAGCGACACTTTCCCCTGCGTCACACTCCGTTGTGCCGCACCCCATTCTACGGGGGCTAGCCCCCGTAACGCCCCCTTCGATATAATGAAAGCATGATTATTTGTCCGGCACAACCTTTTGATATTCCCGCCATTATGAACATTGAGCGGCAGTCTTTTATTCCCGCCATTCAGGAAAAAAAACGGGTCTTTGAAAAAAGGCTCAAACTCATTCCAGAAGGATTTCTCCTGCTCGCTGACTCCAGTGAGGAAGTGGTCAAAAAAAACAAAGTCGCCCTGGTATGCGGCTACCTCTGCGCCGAGCGATGGGATTCTCTGCCTGATTTTTCTCTATTGAACAAAAATGAAGGCGGAAATCAGCTTTCTGAGGACAAAGTTTCCCTTAAAGAGCGGAAAAATGCCCTTAAAAGAATCGAAAAACTCTTTGAGCTTGGGCACAATCCCTTTTACAGCCACAAAAGCAATGGCTCAGTGCTCTACATAAGCTCCTTTGCCCTTCTAAAAGACTATCGCGGAAAAGGACTGGGCGAAAAATTCTTCGTGAATTCAGTGGCAGCCCTGGCCTCTTCCATGGGTGGAATCAAAAAAATCCTTCTTTTGGTGGACTCTGAATGGAAGAACGCCATAAAAATCTATGAAAAGCATGGTTTTGCTACAATCGGCTGTCTCGAAAAGTTCTTTCCAACGATTCAAAAAAAAGAATATGCAGACGGAATCGTAATGGTGGCTGAGGCCGAAAATTTCAAAAAAATAGAATTTGCCACAAATCCAAACGAGCTGAGCGGAATAAGAATATGAAATACAAAAACCCGATTTTACTTTGCGATTACTCTGACCCGGATGTCATTCGTGTCGGAGAGGATTTTTACCTCACGGCTTCAAGCTTTAATTTTGTGCCGGGGCTTCCGGTCCTGCATTCCAGGGATTTGATTCACTGGAAACTCATTAATTATGCAGCGAAAAACATTCCACTTCCAGGATACGAGAGCGTGCAGAACGCAAAGGGGCTTTGGGCGCCTTCAATCCGCTTCCACGAGGGATTTTTCTATATTTTTGTGGCCACCCCGGATGAAGGAATTTTCTTTACAAGGGCAAGTGACCCGTATGGCCAGTGGAGCGAGCTTAAATGCGTATGGAGCGGCCGGGGCTATGAAGACCCCTGCCCCCTCTGGGAAAAGGACGAAAATGGCAGGGAAAGGCTTTTTCTTGTCCATGCCTATGTGAAAAGCCGGATTGGCTTCAATTCAAAGCTGGGACTAATAGAGCTTGATTCTTCGACATTCCAGGCCGTGAGCGAAGACAAAATCATCTTTGACGGCACAAAAACTCAGCCAACCATCGAAGGGCCCAAATTCTACAAGCGGAATGGCTTTTATTACATTTTTGCCCCGGCCGGCGGGGTCACCAACGGCTGGCAGACGGTTTTGCGCTCAAAAAAAATCGATGGTGACTACGAAGAAAAAATCGTGCTCGCCCAGGGAAAAGCCAGAACCAACGGCCCTCATCAGGGAGCCTGGGTTGACACTTCAAGCGGGGAAGACTGGTTCATTCACTTTCAGGATGCGGGAATTTTCGGCAGGATTACCCACTTGCAGCCGATGAAATGGGTTGGTAACTGGCCGGTTATGGGAAGTGCAGTTAAGCTGAATGACGAAAAAGCACTTCTTGTTGTCGGCGAGCCTGTGGAAAAATGGAAAGCTCCGAAAATCCTTGAAAAGACAAAAAAAAGCGGGCGTACATCTGACAGAGCCTCCGCAGAAGAAAAAAATCCTCAGCCTTCAGAATTTCAGTTCTCCGCAAATCCTGGGTCTGAAAATTATGCCTCAATCGAAAAAAGTCTCTGGCTCACCCCTTGTGTCTGCACGAAAAAAATCGACTCGAAGAAATTTACTTACGAAAAAGAAATCGACTTGAAGGGCAGCTGGCAGAAAAACGAACGGAAAGGCATCATCTTCCTTGGCAATGAATATGCCGCCATCCAAATCGAAAAATCTGGCGAAAATGACTTTGCTCTTTCCTATCTTGAATCAAGCGGAAGCGAGGCAGGAGATGCAGAAAGAAGCGAAAAGATTTTGTGGAAAAAGAATTTTACCTGCGGCAAAGAAAAAATCACGCTGAAAATGAAATTTCGCTCTGCAAAAGACGGAAAATCAGGCCTGGTGCGATTTTTTGCAAAATACGGAAAGCTCTCATTTAAGTCAAAGCCCTTCTCCACCAGCAACGCCCATTGGGTCGGCGGAAGATACGGCTGGTTTTAATGCATAATTCATAATGCACAATTCATAATTATTTCGGGACATCGCTTCGCTCGTCCTGATTATGCATTATGCATTCAGCATTATGAATTACTTCCGCCAGTAATCCGGGAAGAGGAAGATTATAAGATTGTAAAGTTCCAGACGGCCTGCAATCATGGCGAAACAGTACCAGTATTTTAGGAAAGGTGGAATTACCGCAAAAGATTCCGTAGGACCAAGGCTTCCGAAAGCCGGGCCAATGCTTCCAATCATTGAGAGGCTTGCCGTAAAACCAGTGAAAATGTCCAGTCCGCAGAAGGTGCTTATCATTGTGCTGATAAAAAGCAGGGCGAAATAAACGAAAGTAAAGGCCGCCACATTGAAAACCAAGTCCTTTCGCCCCGCTTTCTGGTTGAGACTGACCGTGAAAATTCCGTGTGGGTGCAGCATACGGAGCATTTCGTTCCATGCCTGCTTTTTGAGGACTACCCAGCGTATGATTTTAAAACCGCCTGATGTGGAGCCAGAGCAGCCACCTGTAAAAAAGAGGACAAAAAGGAAGAACTGGGCGGCCTGAGGCCACTGCTCGTAGTCGGCTGTAGCGTAACCAGTCGTTGTTATGATTGAAGCCACCTGAAAGCTTGAATAGCGTAAAGCCTTTGCGAAAGAACCATAATGTGGAATCAAAATAATGGCAATTACGAAAATACAGATAAAAAAGATGGAGACATAGGCCTTCAGTTCAGAATTCTTTTTTACCTCATCGAATTTTCCTGTAATGATATAGAAGTAAAGGCTGAAGTTTATGCCTGCCAAGAACATGAAGACCGTGCAGACGATTTCCACGGAAAGGGAATTGTAGGCTCCGATGCTGGCACTTCTTGTAGAAAATCCGCCCGTTCCCAGCGTTGAAAAAGCGTGACAAACTGAATCGATGAAATCCAGGCCGCAAATTTTTAGGGCAATGATTTGTGCCAGGGTAAAGCCTGTATAAAGAAACCAGAGGGTTTTTGCCGTATTTGCCATTTTTGGCGTAATCTGCCCCTTTTCCGGTCCTGTGCTTTCGGCCTTTATCAGCTGGAAACTGCCAACGCCAAGCAGAGGGAGAAGGGCCACGGTAAGGGCGATGATTCCCATGCCGCCCAGCCAGTGCATCTGACATCTCCAGAGATTGATTGAGCGGGGCAAGTCTTCCATATTGCTTAAAATGCTGGCTCCAGTGGTGGAAAAGCCAGAAACACTTTCAAAAAGAGCATCGTGGAAAGTAGAAACAGTGCCGGAAAGAAGAAGAGGAACAGCCCCGAAAACGCTTATTGAAATCCAGGCCAAGGCAACGAAGGCAAAAACGCTCCTGACAGAAAACTTTATTTTTGTTTTTTTGCCCGCAAAATAAAAGATTATTCCCACAGCAACAGAAAGCACAAGTGGAAGGGCGAAACTTGAGACAAGGGCTTTTTCGCCACAATAGAGGGCCGTCGCAATTGGGATTACGAAACTAAGTCCCACAATCGAGAGAACGATAAAAATCAGCCGGGCGAAGACAAATATTTGTGCCATATTATAGCTCCGTGCCAAATTTCTTCATAACGGTTTCGTTTTCGCTGGCATTGATAATAAGAATGATTTTGTCGCCCGCATCCAAGACCGTGTTTCCGCCCGGAACAGAATAGCTTTCCTCGCCATGTTTCTGAACCTGCAAAACAAGGAATTTTCCGTTTTCGGCAATGTCTTTTAAGGCCTTGCCTTCGACTTCGCTTTCTTCGGGAACGATTATCTCTGCGATTTCAAGGGAGCCACCGTTGACTGAGTGGATTCCCGTTACGCTGTCGCCCCGCAAATGACTCATAATGCTGTCGATTACGGAATCACGAATTGGAACAGGAACTTCAATTCCGATTTTTCGGGCAACCTCACCAAAGGCGGAATTTGCAACCAGGGCTATTGAGTTTTGAACGCCAAGAGACTCGATATAGGCCGCCATGACCATATTCATTTCATAATTTGGCGTGGCACAGATTACCAGGTCGAATTTGTCAATTCCTTCTTCTTCGACAAAACCTTCCTCAGTTATGTCAGCGCAAAAGACTTTTGTGTTTGGGAAGCGCTCACTGGCTGCCTTCGCATTGGCTTCGTTTGAATCAACAATAACAAAATCCTGGGACATTTTTGACTTTAACCCGAAGAATTTTGAGAAGCGGCTCGTTTTTTTCTGAATCAAACGCTCGGCAACAATCATGCCGATTCGGTTAGCTCCGACAAGGGCGATTTTTTTGACATCTTTCAGTTTTGAACCGCAAAGAGAAAGCATTTCTGGAAGATCGGCCCTTTGCATAAGGACGCCCAGATAATCTCCGCCGTGAAGAATCGTCCCGCCGCTTGGAAGGGAAGTCTCGCCATTTGACTCTATGTAGCCGACAAGGAAATGCTTTTCCGTGAGCTTTCGCATGTTTTGCAGGGCAATTCCGTCAAGGCGGCTCTTTTTTTCGACCGTAACGCGAATCAGCTCGTATGAAGAATTGTCGAACTGAAGGGAATCTGTGATTGCCCCATGCTCCACAGCCGCAACGATTGCCTCGGCAGCCTCAACATCCGGATGAATCATAAAATCAATTCCGTAGAGATGACGATTTTCGCTTGACAGCTTTGTAGCATGTTTTTGAATTGCCGTACTTGTATTCATGTAGTAGGCATAATTTCGAACCCGGGCAATTTTGAGCACTTTTGGATATACTGAATCGACCAGCGAGCAGGTAATCATGTTCACTTCGTCATTGGAAGTTACACAAACAAGGGCATCTGCCGTTTCGATTCCGGCTTCTTCAAGAGTGTCAAGATTGTTTCCGTCTGCCTGAATGACATTGCAATCCAGGCGGTTTGAAGCGTGCCGGACAGTTGTTTCATCATTGTCGATTAAGACGACATCATTTTTTCCATTTATGAGACGCTTTGCAAGCTGAGTACCTGTAAAACCTGCGCCAACAATTACGATTTTCATAAGCTATTCTTCTATTGTAGCGTGTTGTTAAAAATCCTTCCACATGATACTATTTTAAGACTATGAAAAAAACACTTTTTCTCAATTTTCTTCTTACAGTTTCCGCAATTTTTGCATCGTGTTCCTTGTCAAACTCTAAAGAAGTTCTCCGAATGAATGTCTCTTCAGAGCCTGATTCTTTTTTCCCCTGGGAGTCTGCGGCTGCAGATACGGCGGCAATCTATTACAATATTTTCGACGGCCTCCTTTCATTCGACAAAAACGGCAAGCTCCATCCTGCTCTCTGCGAGTCTTACGAAATTGCCGATGACAAAATGACTTACACTTTCCACCTCCGTGACGGGGTAAAATTCCACAACGGGGCAAGTTTTACGAGTGAAGACTGCATGTACACCTATGAAAATCTTGCAGGCCTCAATGGCTCTTCCCCAAAAAACGAACTTATGTCCCGTGATGTCGAAAGCATTTCAGCACCAGATCCAAAAACTTTCATAATCAAGACCAAAAAGCCTTTCGGCGGCTTCCTTGCCCTCAACATCTGCCCCATTCTTCCGGTTGGCTACACAAATCACGCTGAAAAACCAATCGGAACTGGAGCCTACAAATTCGTGGAGTACCAGCTTCACCAGAAAGTCGTTCTCGAAAAAAACGAAAATTACTGGAATAAAGAAAACGAGCCGAAAATTCCCCGAATCGAAATTTATGTCATGTCGGACGAAAATGCCATTCTTTCAGCCCTGCAGGCAAAACAGCTTGATATTGGCCAAATGCTCTCTGCCGAAAACGCAAAAACTCTGGAAAGCAAATTCCAGCTTTTTTCTGCCCCGCAAAACATGGTGCAGATTCTCGGCCTCAACAATTCGGTAAAGCCCCTGGATCATCCGCTTGTCCGTCAGGCAATCACCATGGCAATCAACAAGGATGAGATTATCGAGGGGGCAATGGGCGGCTTCGGTACGAAACTCTACAGCAACTTCTCTCCAATTCTTGGTGAATATTACAACGACCGCCTTTCAGAAATTTACAAGAATGATGCAGCTCAGGCGAAATCCCTGCTTGCGGCTGCCGGCTACCCAAATGGCTTCGCTCTTGAAATCACAGTTCCTGGAAACTACCGCATTCATGTGGATACATGCCAGATAATCGCAAAGCAATTGGAGCAAATCGGCATTCACTGCAAAATCAAAACCGTGGAATGGACTACATGGCTGGATAAGGTTTACTCAAAATTCGACTATCAGGCCACAGTAATTGCCTTCGGCGGAAAACTGGATCCATCCGAAGTTCTCAGGCGTTACCTGTCTTCTTACAGGAGAAATTTTACCCGCTTCAACAATCCGGTTTTTGACGAGACTTTCAGCAAGGCCGACCTTGAGACCGACCTTTCAAAAAGAATCAAATACTACAAATACTGTCAGGAGCTGCTTACAAGAAACGCTCCGGCAGTCTTCATTGCCGACCCGAACAATACGGTTCTTTTGCGAAAAGATGTGCGGGGCTACGAAGTCTATCCCGTGCTCTTCTACAATTTCGCGAAAATGTATTTTGAGTAAGTGGTGTGAAATTTTACCTTAAAAAGTCCCTTGATTTCATTACGACTCTCTTTCTGATTTCGCTTCTTACCTTTGGAGTCTTTCAGCTTTTGCCGGGAAATCCAGCCCTTGCCATTCTAGGTCCGGAAGCTGACTCGACCCAAATTAAGGCATTGGAAGAAAAAATGGGACTTGATAAACCCATCGCCCAGCGATACTTTTCCTGGGTTGTGGGGGCTTTTCACGGTGATTTGGGGAAATCCTATCAGTATGACCAGAGCGTTTCCAAACTTATCGGAGGCAGTTTTTCTGTCACTCTAAGTCTTGCCATTGTCACGCTTATTTTTACCCTCTTCATCGGCTTCTTTTTTGGCTTTTTCTACGCCTATATCTGGCACAGCAAGTTTTTCAAGCCACTGATGAATCTTCATCAAGTCTGGTTTTCAATTCCTTCATTTTGCTCTGCCCTTCTTCTGATTCTGATTTTTTCCGTAAAACTCGGCCTTTTTCCGGCAATGGGCTATGTTCCCCTCTCTCAGGGATTTTTTCCCTGGCTCTATTCCCTGACTCTTCCGGCTTTTTCCCTTGCCCTTGGCTCAGGAGCGATTTTGGCCCGATACACCACCAGCAGCATTTTAAATCAGTTCAGGCAGGACTATGTTCGCACGGCCAAAAGCAAGGGACTTTCCCAATGGCAAGTGATTACCCGCCATATTTTAAGAAACGCCTTGCTTCCTTCCGTCACCACCCTTGGGCTAATTATGACTGAAATTCTTGGAGGAAGCATCATAATAGAAAATGTATTCTCCCTTCCCGGAATCGGCAGGCTGATTGCCACTTCAATACAGACAAGAGATTTTCCCCTTATTCAAGGGCTTGTCCTCTACCTTGCCCTCATTACCCTTATCTGCAATTTTCTGGTAGACATGATTTACACTTTCATTGACCCGAGGATTCGCAAATGAAAGAATATTTCTCAAACAAATCATTTCTAACAGGTTTTTCGCTCATACTTTTCTTTTTGCTTGCAATGCTGCTTGGTTTTGTCTATCTTCCCTACGACCCGAATTTTCCCGACACATCCAACAAATTCGCAAGTTTTTCAGCGGCGCATCTTTTGGGCACAGACCACCTGGGCCGGGACATTTTTTCCCGTATTCTTGTGGGAATCCGCATTTCCTTTGGCATAGGTTTTACAGTAATGATTTTTGGCCTTCTCGCAGGCCTGATTTTAGGCTCGATTTCCGGTTATTTTGGCGGCTGGCTCGATTTAATCATTCAAAAGCTGATAACGGTTCAAATGGCTTTTCCTGGAATTCTTCTTGCCCTAATGCTGATTGCGGTTTTTGGAAACGACATTAAAATTACAATTCTCGCCCTTTGCCTTATGAGCATTCCCCGCTTTACCAGGATTACGAGGGCAAGTTTCCTAAAGAGCAAGAATTCCCTTTTCGTAAAGGCCGCACGGGCAAGGGGGGCTAGTCACGCCCGGATTATGATTCTCCATATTCTGCCAAATGCCCTTCCAGAGCTTTTGGTGACAGCTTCACTTTCTTTTGCCCTGGCAATTTTAAGCGAGTCAGGATTGAGTTATCTGGGTCTGGGGATTCAGCCGCCAAATCCAAGTTTCGGCCGAATGTTGAATGATGCCCAAAGGTTCATCTTTCACTCTCCCCAGGGCGTGCTTGTTCCGGCGATTTTTCTTGCCCTGCTGGTTCTGGCCTTTAACTTGCTGGCTGACGGCATTTCGGAAGTCAATGGGAAATAATATGCTTTTTCAAATAAACCATCTTTCAGTAGACTATTCTCTCGGTCAAAAAAAGCTTCCTCTTCTGCAGGACATTTCCCTGTCTATTGATGAAGGTGAATTCGTTGCCCTGGTGGGAGAATCTGGAAGTGGCAAAACAATAACTTCACTTGCGACAATGCACCTGCTGCCAGACAATATCAATATAAAAGACGGTGAAATTTTATTCAGGGACAAAAAAATTTCTTCAATGACAGAAAAAGAATTCCGCTCCATCTCAGGAAAAGACATTTCCATGATTTTTCAGGAGCCGATGACCAGCCTTAATCCCTTGATTCGAGTCGGAAAGCAAATCGAGGAAAGCGGCCTGGTTCACGGAATGTCAAAAAAAGAAGCCCACTCCCGTGCCATGGAGCTGGCAAGTCAGAGCGGACTGACCGACACGGCCCGTATACTTGCAAGCTTTCCCCATGAGCTTTCGGGCGGCATGAAGCAAAGAATACTGATTGCCAGCGCCTTAATGAACGAGCCACAGCTTTTGATTGCCGATGAGCCGACGACAGCCCTTGACGTCTCCACTCAGGAAGAAATAATCACTATTTTGCAGAAATTGCGCCATCAGAAAAAAATTGCCATGCTTTTGATTACCCATGATTTTTCCGTCGTAAAAAAATTATGCAGCAGGGTTTACATCATGTACAAGGGCAAAATAGTAGAAAGTGCCTCAACGGAAGAAGTTTTCAAAAATCCAAAACATGAATACACAAAGGCACTAATAGATGCAATCAGCCCCATGGGAGCAACTTATGGAAGAAAGTGAAAGAGCCTTGCCTGATGCAATTATCCAGTGCAGGAAAGTCCAAAAAACATTTCTCACAGCAAGAGGCAGCGTAAAGGCCCTTGACGGAGTTTCATTTTTTATAAAGCGAGGCGAGTGCTACGGTCTTGTGGGCGAATCTGGCTCCGGTAAATCAACCTTGGGGAATCTAATTTGCGCCCTTGAAAATCCTGATTCCGGGGAAATACTATTCGATGGAAAAAATATCTCAACATTCAATAAAAAAGAAATGCTTGCCTTCAGAAAAAAAATGCAGATTATCTTTCAGGATCCTTACGCCACTCTCAATCCCAAGCACAAGATAGGCTATATAATAGAAGAAGGCTTGAAAATTCATAAAATCGGAAAAAATAAAGAAGAACGCCGCCGTCTGGTAAACGAAATGAGGACCCTCGTTGCCCTGCCTCCAAATTCACTGGAAAAGTACCCGTCGGAACTCAGCGGCGGGCAAAGACAGAGGGTAGCCATAGCCAGCGCAATGATTCTGGAACCAAGCTTTCTCGTCTGTGATGAATGTGTAAGCTCACTGGATGTTTTGATTCAGGCTCAAATTTTAAAAATGCTCATCAGAATGCAAAAAACATTTAAGCTCACCTATTTGTTTATTTCTCACAATCTTAGCGTTGTGTCCCAGGTTGCAGACAGAATCGGCGTTATGTACAAGGGGCAAATCGTTGAGGAAAAAAGCGCCGATCAGCTGCTGAAAAATCCGGAACATCCCTACACAAAAAAACTGCTTGAAGCGGCCGGCATAAGACCGTAAATTGACACAATTTTAACATTCAGATAATCTTAATAAACTAAAATCTTGCGATGGTAAAGCCATGGAAAATTCAAATCAGGAAAGCAAAGCTGAAATCCTTGTTGTCGATGATGCCAGCATGATTCGCTCTCACTTAAAAAGAATTCTCGAACGCCAATACACCGTTTACACAGCCGAATCAGGTGAGGAATGTCTCTCCTTCGTCGAAAGCAAAATTCCCGCCATGATTCTCCTCGATATGCACATGAAAGGTATCGACGGACTTGAAACCCTGCATCAGCTTAAAGCAAAGGTAGAAACAAATCTCATTCCCGTAATTTTCCTAACGGCAGATGAACACGCCGAAACGGAAGTTAAGTGCCTGCACGATGGAGCCATGGACTTCATCTCAAAAGACCACCTGGTCCCGGAAATAGTCCTGCAGAGGGTAAAAAACTCCATTGACCTTACCAACCTGCAGAAAAACATGAGGGAAGAAGTAAACAGGCAGACTTTAAATGTAAAACTCCTCACAAAGGAAATTGCCGAAGCCCTCTCAAAGACAGTTGACGCAAAAGACCATTACACTCGGGGTCATTCAGCCCGGGTTGCAAAATATGCAAAGGAAATTGCCCGCCGAATGGGAAAGTCGCCCAAAGAGCAGGAAGAAATTTACTACGTTGGGCTTCTTCACGACATCGGAAAGATTGCCGTGGCAGGAAGCATTATCCGCAAAAACGCCAGCCTCACGGAAGATGAATTTAGAGAAGTACAAAACCATCCAGAAAAAGGCTATGAAATTCTGAAGACCATCACCGTCTTGCCAGGCATTGCAGACGGAGCCAGATACCATCACGAGCATTTTGACGGCTCGGGTTACCCGGACAGGCTTAAAGGCTATAAAATTCCAGAAGTTGCCAGAATCATTGCCGTCGCCGATGTTTACGATGCCATGACCAGCAAACGCAGCTATTCAGAAATTCGGCCACAGGCAGAAGTACACGCAGAAATAGAGCGATGTAAGGGAAGCTACTTTGACCCCGCCATCGCCGACATCATGCTGGACATGATTGACGAAGACAAGGACTACAGTATGAAGGAAGAGCTTGATGAATAAAAGCCCCTTCAGCCACAGGGGCTAGAGAACCGGGGCAAGCTGATCGTCCGGATTTTCAAGAATAATATTCAGGTTTCCGTTTCTTGTGCGCAAATCATCGATAAAGGCCTTTGCATCCATTTCATTTTTGGGCTGAACCCAGTATGAAATCGTAAAGAGAGTGCCCATATTGCTGGTCTTAACATTCTTGACAGCCCATTTTTTGAGATATTTTTCAAAAAGGTCTTCAAAAACATCTTTGTAATTCATGTCTTCAGGAATCGTGATTTTAAGAACCTGCTTGTCCTCAACTTTCCACAAGCGGATAATAAGAACATAGGCCAGACTCACCACAAGAACCATGACAAAGCCCACGAAATAACTTCCCAGTCCAATTATA
>DGTW01000201.1 GCA_002393835.1 Treponema sp. UBA4326 | reverse complement strand
TCTGTGGCAATCTGTGTTAATCTGTGGATTAAATTGGAAGTAAAGTTATGACCGTACCAGAGATTTTCGGAAGCATGGTTTTCAATGATGATGTGATGCGCGCTCGTCTGCCAAAAGACACTTACAAATCGCTCAAAAAGACGATTTCTGAGGGCTCACCACTGGAACTTGATGTGGCCAATGTGGTTGCAAATGCGATGAAGGACTGGGCTATCGAAAAAGGTGCCACTCACTTCACCCACTGGTTCCAGCCGCTTACAGGAGTCACCGCCGAAAAGCACGATTCTTTCATTTCACCAAACGGTTCCGGCGTTATCATGGAATTTTCGGGCAAGGAGCTTGTAAAAGGCGAAGTTGACGGTTCTTCTTTCCCTTCTGGCGGAATCCGGGCCACTTTTGAAGCCCGCGGCTACACTGCCTGGGATCCCACATCTTACGCCTTCATCAAGGACGGCTCCCTTTACATTCCCACGGCATTCTGCTCTTATACAGGCGAGTCTCTGGATAAAAAGACTCCTCTCTTGCGCTCAATGGAAGCGCTCAACACTCAGGCCCTGCGCATTTTGCGTCTTTTTGGCAACACTTCGGCAAAACGAGTGATTACAACGGTAGGTCCTGAGCAGGAATATTTTTTAATCGACAAAAAGCTCTGGGAACAGAGAAAAGATTTGATTTTTACTGGCCGCACTCTCTTTGGCTCAATGCCGCCGAAAGGTCAGGAAATGGACGACCACTACTACGGCTCAATCAAGCCCCGCATCGCAGAGTTCATGGCTGATTTGGACAACGAATTGTGGAAGCTTGGCATTTTGAGCAAGACCAAGCACAATGAGGTCGCTCCGGCTCAGCACGAAATGGCCCCGATTTTCACCACGACAAACTTGAGCGCAGACCAGAACCAGCTCACCATGCGTCTTATGAAAGAGGTCGCTTTGAAGCACGGATTGTACTGTCTCCTGGCCGAAAAGCCTTTTGCCGGCGTAAACGGAAGCGGAAAGCACAACAACTGGTCAATGAGCACTGATGACGGCTTTAACCTTCTTGAGCCTGGCGAAACTCCTCGGGAGAACGCTCAGTTCCTTCTCATGCTCACCGCCGTGATTCAGGCTGTGGACAAGCATCAGGATTTGCTGCGGGACAGCGTTGCTTCTGCCGGAAACGATCACCGCTTGGGTGCAAACGAGGCTCCACCGGCTATTATCTCAATGTTCATCGGTGACGAATTGCAGGCCGTCCTTGATTCAATCGAGACTGGCTCTCCTTACAGCCAGAAAACAAAGGAAAAAATGCAGATTGGCGTTTCTGTTTTGCCGGCAATTCCAAAGGATACCACTGACCGAAACCGAACTTCACCATTCGCATTCACTGGAAACAAATTTGAGTTCCGCTCGCTGGGTTCAGCCCTTTCAATTTCTGGTCCAAATGTGGTTCTCAATACGATTGTGGCCGAGACTCTGGATGAATTCGCCACACGGCTTGAAAATTCCCGCGACTTGAATACTGATTTGCAGGAACTTATCAAAGAAAAAATCGCTGAGCACAAGAAAATCATCTTCAACGGTAACGGTTATGATGATGAATGGGTGCGCGAAGCCGAAAAGCGTGGTCTTCTCAACCTCAAAACGCTTCCTGACGCAATGGAGCGTTATCTTGACGCCCAGAATATCGAAATGTTCACAAAATACGGCGTTTACAGCGAAAGCGAGATGAAGAGTCACCACGAGGTCAAGCTTGAAAAATACTCGAAAGTGCTCAACATCGAAGTGAACACTATGCTGGACATGATTTACAAGGACATTTTGCCGGCAAGCTATGCCTTTATGAGCGATGTGGCAAAGTCGGCCTCTAAAGTGATGGCTGTCATTCCAGGAGCAAAATGCTCAGCTCAGACCAATGCCCTCAAAAAAATCACGGCACTGGCTGACAGGCTGGATGAAAACGCACAGAAGCTGGAAAAACTTCACAATGAAGCCTGTGCTATAAGCGATGTCCCAAAACAGGCTCGCTTCTATGCGGATAAAGTCATTCCTCAGATGGAAGCAACCCGTGCCGTTGCTGACGCAATCGAGCCAATCCTGGGTGAAAAATACAAGCCGTATCCGTCTTACAGTGACCTTCTGTTTAGGGTATAAAATAAACCACAGATTACACAAATGTCACAGATTTTTTATTTGTAAAAAGAAAGTCTCTCGTATTTCACGGGAGACTTTCTTTTTGGGAAAACATAATCTGTGTAATCGTCGAACGCAAAGCGTTCTAAGTAATCTGTGGTTAAAAACTAATTACTCTCCGCCGCACCTGGCAGGCCGATGTCACGGCGGTAGAACATTCCTTCAAACTGAACGCCGCACATTGCTTCGTAGGCTTTGCCCCATGCTTCACGGAAAGTCTCTCCGTGAGCTGAACATGCGAGTACCCGGCCTCCGCTTGTGACCAGAGGCTGGCCTTCTGTGCGACGGTCTTTTACAGCTCCGGCTATGAAAATTTTTGCTCCGGCATGAGAAATTACCGGCTCTGCAATAGTGATTACCTTGCCCTTCGCGTATTTAAGCGGGTATCCGCCACTTACTGCGACTGGAGCCACCTGGAATCCGCTTTTCCATTTCATTTCAAATGAATCCAAAGTCCCGTTCATGATTGCCTGACAAAGCTCGGCGAAATCGAAGTCCATCATTGGGAGGACGGCCTGTGTCTCTGGGTCGCCAAGCCGGACATTGTATTCCAGGGCTTTTGGGCCGTCTTTTGTAATCATAAGGCCAAAGAAGATGAAGCCTCGGTAGTCCATTTTTTCGGCGACAAGGCCTTTGAGGGTCGGCTGGAGGATGTTCTTCTCAAACTGAGCCATTGTCTCAGCGGTGACATCTTCGAGAGGACAAACGGCACCCATTCCGCCTGTGTTCGGGCCCTGAGCACCTTCCATGAGCCTTTTGTGGTCACGGGCAGGCAAGAATGCCTTGATGCAGGCTTTTCCGTTTGCGGCAGTCTCCGGCGTTACGCTGACTGCGGCGAGAACTGAAATCTCAACGCCCTGCAAGTATTCTTCGATGACGAGTTTTTTGCCGGCTTCTCCGACAGCGTTTCCGTCCATTAAATCCTTAACGGCTTTTTCGGCTTCTTCCAGGCTTTTTGCGACAACTACGCCTTTTCCGGCGGCAAGACCGTCAGCCTTAACCACGATTGGCGCGCCCTTTTCCCTTACATAGGCCAGAGCGGCTTCTTTTTCGGTGAAAGTTTCTGATGCCGCACATGCGACACCATATTTTTTCATGAATACTTTCGACAAATCTTTTGAAGCTTCGAGAGCGGCTCCCTGTGCCTTTGGACCGACAGTTGGAATTCCTGCATTCCAGAGGGCATCGGCAATTCCTTCTGCAAGAGGGTCTTCCGGGCCGATTACCGCAAAATCAACTTTTTCCTTCTTTGCGACAGTGACTGCGACATCATTGAAAGACAAAAACTGCAGGTCAGCATTTTCTTTCGGGTCAATATTTTTGCATTTTGATTCTGTTGCTGTTCCGCCGTTTCCGGGAACGCAAATTACTTCTGAAACGAGATTTGACTGGGCAAGACGCCATGCGATTGTATGCTCACGGCCGCCGCTTCCGATTACTAAAACTTTCATATCTGTATATTTTACAGAATTTCAGAAAGTTTTCTAGCCACCATGAGGGCGAATGATACTTCATCACGCACGAATGAGCGGCCGGGTTTGTAGAGGTCGAAGCAGAACAAGAAATTAAGCTCGCCATTTTTGTCCTTTGTGGCCACTTCGAGAATTGAGGCTATGTTTGCGCTCCTGTACATGTCGTAACGGCTGCCGTCAATCGAGCCTAAGACATTGGTGTTGTTCTGATGAAGGAAACCGTATTCGTTGAAAAGCTGGAAATAGTTTCGGTGGGACTTTATGAATTCGCTGCGAATTTCCTTTGAATCCAAGCCGACCATGTAAAGAAGGTCAAAATTCTTATCGTAAATAGTGATTTTTGACAACTGAAGATGTATTCGCAGATTTTCCAGAAGATTTTGGACGGACTGCGAGTCTTCTCTCTTGATTTTCGCCAGCAAATCCAGAATTTCAATTTTTTCGCTTACATTTTCTTCGTAGAATTTTCCGTTGGCAAGCCTTTCATTAACCTGCTTGTTCTCCATGATGATTTTGTCATGGATTTCTGGCTTGTAGAGAATGTAGCAGTTTCGTCCCCGGTATTTTGCAATGTAAAGGGACTTATCAGCCAGCTGAAAAAGCTCATCGTAATTCTTGGCGTTGAGCGGAAATCGGGCTATTCCCATTGAACAGGTGACAACACTTCCAGGCTCTACATTCGTGATGTTCCACTGAATGCCGGTGCGAATGTTTCTGGTGATGTTGCGTATGTCGTCCTCTGTAGTGACATCCAGAAGAATCAGAAATTCGTCACCACCGATTCGGCCTGCAATTCCCTTGCCTTTTATGGCATCATTTATGCAGCTTGCAATTGTAACCAAAACCCTGTCGCCAAAAATATGGCCGTAAGAATCGTTACATTCCTTGAATTTGTCAGCATCAAGAATAATCAGTGAGCAGGGAGATTTTTCCTCATTGATTTTTTTGACAGCCATTTCCGTTATTGCTTTTTTGTTGTAAAGGCCTGTCAGTCCGTCCCGGCTTTCTGAATAAGCGTTCACCTGAGGACCGTCGATTTTATTTTGGTTGATAGAGGCTATTATGAGGGACTTTAACCTGGTGCTTGTCCTTAGCGTGTGAACCGTAATTATTATGTTGTCTTCTTGAAGGAAATTGTAATATTTGTTGGATGTGAATTCCGCAATATCATTGAACATGGACTCTAATTGAGCGAGAGTATCATCATTATACGTGTTGATTCGGAAGGTGCTTTTAAAATATTCCTTTGCATCAGCCTGATTTCCAGAAAAAACAGTTGTCAAATCTTTTGTGTTCTTAAAAGTGAATGTTTTTCCGTCATAAACAAAATAATATGCGTCAAAATTCTGAATGAGGGCAGTCAATTCCCGGCTTTCAAGCAGGGCCTTGTCCAAAAGCTTTCGAGAGTAGGAAAGTTCTTCGATTATGACATCAAAAAGCTGGCCTTTTTTTTCGACAGAAAGAATGCAGGAAATGTATTCACCACCGGGCTTTATTGATGCGATAAAACTTCGCCTTAACGGAGTGTCCTCAAAAGTCTCAAGGAAATATTTGAAATTCTTTACGTCGATGTCTTCAAAAATATAAGAGACATTTATATCGAGATCTGTTTTGTGAATGAGGCGCAAAAAGGAGCGGTTACTGGCTTTGAGATTTAAGTCTTTGTCGATAGTGAATTTTATATCACTAATTCGGCGCTGCTGCAAAAAATCCAATTTTTCTCTCCGTGTATTTTTAAATAAAGAACACAATTATTGTAACATATCATCTGTGAATTTTGAAACTATTTTTTGCAAAATTACGATTTTTTTGTACTATAACTGTATTCATCCGATAATAGAAACATGGATTTGTTTTTGATTTTCTTCTGCTCAATCGCAATCATCTTTTTTCTAATGCTTTTTTATAAAATCAGTAAAAGTAATTCTGGCAAGGAAAGAATGAAATCCAATCTGCGCACTCAAAAAGACGAAAATGGAAAGACTGATTTTGTCCGCTGTCCCCTCTGCTCCACCCCACTTGCAAAAAATGAGGATATGTTTTCAAGGATTTACCGTCCCATGACCACAGCCGACCAGAGAATGACCGTTCACGGCTGCCCCCACTGCTACCCCCGACCCGAGCCAGGCGTAAAAAGAAGCTGTCCTGTTTGTGGAAAAGAAGTTCCCCTGGACGGAGAGTTGATAGCCCGCCTCTTCAACCGCACGGAAGGGAAAAAACATGTAATGATTACGGGATGTAGCGTGTGTTATAGAAAAAGTTAGGAGTTAGGAGTTAGGAAGTGGGAATGAGGAGTTTGCAGTTTAAAACTCCTAACTTCTAACTCCTCATTCCTAACTATATTTTCATCCTTCCACGGAAGCTTCTTGCCAGTGTGAGTCTGTCTGCGTATTCCAAATCTCCGCCTACCGGCAAGCCGCTTGCAAGACGAGTGACGGTCAAGCCTTCAATTTCTGACAAAAGCCGCTGGATATAGAGGGCCGTGGTGTCCCCTTCGACTGTTGGATTTGTCGCGAGAATGACTTCTTTTACGCTGCCAGAACGAACTCTCTCCAAAAGCTGGGCAATTCTCAACTGCTCAGGACCAATTCCTTCAAGTGGGGCAATTACCCCGCCCAGAACATGAAAGAGGCCTGAAAATTCATGGGAACTTTCGATAGTTGCGACATCCTGAGGCTGCTCAACGACACAAATTACACTCTGGTCTCGCATTGGATTTGAGCAGATGGGACAAGGATCGCTTTCAGTCCATGAGCCACAGATTGAGCAGGCATGAATTTTCTCCTGCAATGTTGCAAGCTGATTTGCAAAACGAGAAATCCAGGCTGAGTCAGCCTTGAGAATATAGTTTACGAGCCTTCCGGCAGATTTTTTGCCTATTCCCGGAAGCCGCGAAAAAGAGTCGGTGAGTTCATCGATTGCAGTCATCAGAAAATCCTACATCCCCATTCCAGGAATATTCAAGCCGCCCAGCAAAGCCCCTGACTTTTCCTTGATTCTCTCCTGAACCTTATCCATTGCCGCATGATGAGCCGCCACGATTAAATCCTGCAGCATCTGAACATCACGAGGATCAACGGCAATCGGGTCGAGTTTGACCGCCGTGACCTCAAATTTGCCGTTAAGCGTAACCTGAACGATATTTCCGCCAGAAGAGCCTGTCTCGCTAATCTGAGCAAGTTCTTCCTTCATTGTGTTCATTGTTCCCTCAAGATTCTTGAGGTTTTTGACCATTTCAAATGGGTTCATTTATGTCCTCCTGAATTATTCTCTGATATTTGACTATTCCTCGTCCTCTTCATCCGAGCCACTGGCCGCAATCGCATTTTCGGCCTTACTTTGAGCGGCTTCGTTTGCAATTTCCTGCTCGCTCTTCTTTGAATGGCCGATTATCTGTCCTTTGAATGTGTCGCACAAAATTTTCACCTGCACAGGAGCATCCTGTTCCATTGGGGGCGCTGCGACGACTTTCTTTAATGAGACCTCGAAGCGAATTTGTTCGCCGCACAAGGCCGAAAGGTAAGAGGCTATTTTCTGAGAGTGGCTATCGAGCTGCATCTTCAGGTATGATGAAGAAACCTGGGTCGTAACCATTGAGCCTGATTTTATCCAAGCCTCAGTTTGCAAAAGAGAGCTTCCCAGCATGGGATCCTTTACGGAAATTTCCTTTATGGCAAAGCCCCTGAAATCTGAGGATGAGTCACTTTGATTTGCCGTAACCGCTGTTTGTTGAGGCGGTACAGCTCCGCCGTAACTAAAAGATGGTGTACTTGCTCCAGAAAAGGCATCGGGGGGAGTCGGATCCGGGGGAGCAAACTCGTCAAGGGCATTGCCCATGTCTGGCGGAACTGACTGCTCCGTCTGAATGGGCGGAGGAGCAAAAATATTCCTTACCGGGGCAGAAGAAGTGGTCTCGCTTGTGGCCTTAGGGAGTTCTGTAACGCCCCGATTAAGATAGGGGTTTGCCGAATTTTGAGGAGCGGCAGGGGCGGCCGAGCTTTGACTCTGGGGGGCTGAAACTTGCACTTGTGCTTGAGCCTGTGCTTGGACTGAAACTTGAGTTTGTGCTTGCACTGGAGCTTGAAGTTCAGTCTTTGGTATAGAAAAGAATTGCCGCTGAGGCTGAGCCGTATTCTGCTGGATATTGGCCTGCTGAAAGCTCGTCTGCTGAAGGCTTTGTCCCCCGCCATGTAGAGCATTTCCATGAGCACTTGCAGTTGAAGCGCCCTGCATTAGAAGGGATTTGGCTTCATCAATTGCCTTTTTTACTTCGCTTGGAGAAACATACTGGTTCAGCCAGCTCAACCTTGAAAAGGCCAGCTCAAGCTCATATCGAGGCGAAAGAGAATAGCGAATGTCACGGTAAAGCTGAAGAAGAATCGAAAGCGCCCTTTCCAGCTGAATTGGATTCCATGCCTGCAAAACGACTTGCGAAAAACGGTCGCGAGACTGGCCAAGCAGGGATTCTTTTGTGATTCCAGCTTTTATTAATAAAAGGGAACGCAAGTAATCGGTGCAGTTTACGATGAATTGCTCGATTGAAACTCCGTTCTGCAAGAATTCATCAATTTTAAGAAGAGTCTCCTGAGTTTTGTTCTGGGCGGCGTCCTCAAAAATCGCATTGAGCCGGTCCACACCGACAAGCCCCAGTTTATCACGGATTTTGTCGTAGGTGATGTGGTCGCCAGAAAAAGCCGCAACCTGATCAAAAAGCGTGTAGGCATCACGGACAGAGCCAGTAGATTCGCGTGCAACCCAGTAAAGGGCCTCATCATCAGCCTTGATATTGATTTCTGCGGCAGCCTCTGCCAAAAGCTGCTTGACTCTCTCAATGGGAACAAGGCGGAAGTTGAATTGCTGGCATCGTGATTTTATAGTCGCCGGAACTTTCTGCAATTCCGTTGTCGCAAAAATGAAGACACAGTATGGCGGCGGCTCTTCGATAGTCTTTAAAAGAGCATTGAAAGCCGAGGTGGAAAGCATGTGCACCTCGTCGATAATGTAAATCTTGTATCGTGAGCTTTGAGGCGGAAAAAGAACCTCATCCTTAATCTGACGGACATCATTGACGGAAGTATTTGACGCACCGTCGATTTCGATTACATCAGTGCTGCTTCCCTTTGTTATTTCGAGACACTGCTGGCACTTTCCGCAAGGGGTGGCCGTAGGGCCGTTAACGCAATTGAGGGCTTTTGCCAGAATTCGGGCGGTAGAAGTTTTTCCACAACCACGAGGCCCCGAAAAAAGATAAGCATGAGCTATTTTTTGAGATTGAATTGCATTTTTGAGCGTTTCGGCTACAAATTCCTGACCGGCCAGAGCCTCAAAGGCCTGTGGGCGACGACGGGTCGCAGTAACTTCGTAAGACATGAGGCTATTTTAACTGAAAAAGAGCCTTTGCTCAATTACTAGGGCTTGCAGAAAAATTCAGGACTATAGAGGAACCGCCCACAAAGGTGCCGATTGAGCTTCCAAGGCTTGAAAGGAAAAATACGAGAAGAACCCTAAGCAGGCGATTCTTGTAAAAGCCCTTCAGGCTCGAAACATCATCCATAACGCTTTCCATGTCTGCGACTTTTGGCTTACAGATGAAAGCCTGAACAATTCCGGCAAACATTCCGACGCCAACAAGAGGACAAAGAGATGTAAATGGAGCGCCGACAGCCGACATTAAGATTGTAAGAGGATGACCGCCAGCAAGCAAGGCTCCGACTCCAGCCAGAAGGGCATTCCAGATGACCCAGGCTCCCAGCAAATCCGCGCCTTTTTTCATTCCGCCAAAAACAAAACCAGCTGCAATAAGGCCGAGGATAATCACTGGAATCGCCCAGCCAATTATTTTTGCTCCAATTTTTTTTGGCGGAAGTGAGCTGATTTCTTCCGTGTCTGTGCATTCCTGACCAGCGGCGATTTTTTCAAGATGAGCCTGCACGCCCGGCAAATGTCCGGCTCCGAGAACGGCTACAAGGCTTTTTCGATCTTCCTTCTGCAAGGCCTTCCAGATGTGAGCGGCAAGATAAAAGTCCCTCTCGTCAATCAAGACCTGTTTTACGCCGGGCATGAATTCAGCAAGCTCCGACATCATACCGTCCATTTCGCTTTTGTTTTTGAGATTTTCGATTTCTTCACCAGAAACCTCTTCTTTTGAAGCGGCGCTTGCCAGAAGGGCCGACAGCAGCTTAATTTTTCCCATGCCGCCATTTTTTGCCCAGGCACGGCGAAGGGTGGTTTGTATGGGGCGATCCACCATTTCACAGGGAATATTCAATTCTTTTGCAGCATCGATTCCGGCACGCATTTCATCGCCTGGTTTTACCCCCACATTCATTCCCATTCTTTTTTGGAAACTTGAAAGCACGAGATTTGCCAAAAGCAAAAAGCCTTTCTTTTCTCTCAGGACTTTGATGATGTCAAGGTTTTTCCAGGCCTCGCTGTCATTGATTGAAGCAAAGCGTTGTTCATCTAATTCTATGGCTACAACATCAGGCTTGCCCTCGACAATGGCAGCCCTGACTTCCTCGCAGCTCTCTTTGGAAACATGAGCCGTTCCCAAAAGCAAAATTTCTTTTCCGTTAAGATTTAATTTTATCTGTGACAAAAGAACACCCCCGCCATTAAACTACAAATCGCTCTTTTCAGCCCATTCCGCAAGCCTGAATTCAAAGAAATCGGCTCCCTTCATTTCGGTGACTTCAGAATAATACTTGTGAGCCAGATTCAGCTTTCCCTTGATATCCCAATAAAGGGCAAGATAATAGAGATATTTTCCCTTCTTTTTTTTGCTTTCCTCATTCTGAATCTTCAGTGTCAAAGTTGATTCGCCAGTCATGTCATGGAAAAGACGCAAAGACAAATACTCGAAGGAATTTCTGTCCAAGCCTTTCATCATCTTTTCGGTAAACTTCTTGCACTCAGGAATTTTCTTTTCCTGCTGATAACAGGCCGCAATCATAAGGGCATAGGAAGTGCTGTCAGGCCGCCCGTTCAAAGCTCCCTCGAAGGCTTTTCTTGCCTCTGCCCAGTTTCTTCTCTGCCAGGCAATCATTCCGATAGACTCATAGGCATAGTAATATTTAGGATTTTTCTGAACGACCTTTACATAATAATCATAGGCCTTGTCAAGTTTATCCTGCTCGTCATAAAGCCCGGCAAGATATGCGTAGCCCAAAAAATAATCCGGGGTAAGCTCAGTTGCCTTCAGCCATGCCTTCTCTGCCTCATCATATTTTCCGGCTTCACGATTGAAATTTCCCAAATCGAAGTAATAATCACTGTTTTCTGGATCAAGCTCGATGGCCTTGTTCAGATATTCAATGGCTTTTTTAAATCGCCGCCCCTCAGCCTCAAATTTTGCCAGATAAGCCATGGCAGGAGCATAGTTCGGGTCAATTGAAAGAATTTTATTGAAGCTTTTTTTTGAATCAGCATCCCGCTCCAGGTAATAAGACATTTTTCCGTGGCCAAAAAGAGCCTCGATGTTATTCGGGTCTCCCTTCAATGCCTTGAGGTAGTAATCCCGGGCACTTCTGTAATTTCGTTTTACGGCCTGCTCGTTGCCCATCTCAATGTTTGCATCAGGATTATAGGGCTGAATTTTAAGAATTTGGCTCAAGTATTGATTCTTTTTGAGGGTATTTTTTTTCTGCTTGGCGACCATTGCATTAAGCAGAAGCACATCAATATTTTTTGTTTCTTTTTGAATTAAAGCAAGTGCAATTTTGTCAGCATCTGCGGTTTTACCCACAGAAAGAAGAAGAGAAGCTTGCAGGACACGCAAATCAACATCATCCTGAAGTTTTTCAGGCAGGTTCTCAAAAAGAAGGAGGGCATCATCCACGCTTCCCTTGGCCAATGTTGAATTCAATTTTTGAACGAAATTAATTTCTTCCTGAGAATTCGAATTCGCTGTGGCTGCAAACAGCGGCACTGACACGAAAAAAACACCAGCAAAAAGCATGGTGCGAAGAATGGCAAAGAGGGCCATTTTTTTTGTAAATTTCATTTTCATTTCCCCTTTCAACTTTCCGCACGGTTTGATAAACTGAATAAAATGTACAGTCATCCTATCAGAAAATCATTCGGCCTTATCGTTCTTTATAGTGTTATAATTATCGGAATTTTCGTGCTTCAATTTAGAAATGAATCCGTAGTTTCAAAAAACATCGGACAACTTTCAATTTCTTTTGCTCAGTCGCAAAATGAAGCAGGCGAAATCTCATTGAAAAACACTCTCCAGGCATCTTTCAGAGGAATCTCTTTTATCGCAGATGAAGTCACTCCGGCCAGGCTTATCTTTGAGGACGCTTCCGGCCAAAGAAGTGAGAATCTCGTGCTTGTCTCTTACGAGCAGAAAAATCCCCTTTCGTATACATTCCACTTTACGAATGATGTTGCGCTGACTTTTTCCGTAACCAGCACTGACTCACTGGCTGTCATGTCAATTACGGCAGAACTTCCCAAGGATGCTCTGGGCTTGCGCTTGAATTACAAACCAATTTCCGGCTTTTCGGTTACCGAAAAAACGAAGACAAGGCTTATCCTCAATTCAAAGAGCCGGACATATTCTTTCTCTGCCTCTCAAATTGGCGAAAAAGACTTCATGCTGAGCCAGAAAAACCTCGTATCCTACTACATGGCCTTTGACCCATCAATCAAGTTCAGCTTTGCAATGCTCGATTCGGACATGATTATAGCACAAAAATCAACTTATGATGCAAACATCCGCTCCCTCAGGGAAAGCCTCGTCTCAATGGTAGAGCAGGCCGTCAGAACAAATCAGACTCTTTCCGAAAAAAGCGTAACGGCTTATGTAGCTGAGAGGGCTTCTCAGGGGCTTTATGCAGAAGCGATAAATTATATACCAGATTCTTTCAAAAAAGGGAATAAGCGAACTTATCTTTCAGCTCCTTATTTCAACTCTTTGGCAAACATGCTTCCAACCCTGGAAATGAACAACGAAAATCTTGCTGGAATGATTGAAAACGCCCTTGCGACTTCATCACTTGCAGTCTTTGCCACTGAAAATCTTGCCGATTACATCAACATTCTTTCTGATGACACAAAAGCCCGCTCACTCATTGCCATGGCCAAAAGCATTCTGGAAGATGAGTCTCAGGCAGAACAACTGAAACTTTCTCAGGCAAGCGGAATTTTGGCCTGCTATGTCCGTCTGGAGACTCTTCACTCAAATCTGGCAGACCTTCTTCGACCTGTTGCCCAGAGATGCGTTTCAATAATCGAGTCCCACTGTACTTTGACTGACTCAATACTGACCCTCGCCGAAAACGACGGAAGCACTTCAAATTATTTGACTCTTTCTACCGGAAGCGCCTTAATCAAGTGGGGTGAATTCAACGGAGCCTCCGAATATTCTGAGGCAGGCTATGACCTCATCAATTCCATTTTATCCACCAGCAACCTCGATTTGCTGACAATGGCCGATGTTTACCCGATTCTTGTGGCAAACAATTACTACCCGAATTACAAAGTTATTTCCAAGGGGCGGGCTGGCACGATTTGGGCTTGGACCTGCGCCCGCTCAATCCAATATACAGAGCTTGATTCTTCAGCAACAATTTCAATCAATTTCCCAAAGGGAGAAACGAATTACATAATTTTCGGCGGCATAAGGGCCTTCTCCGAAATCGAAATTTATGGTCTCTCTTTCCGTCCTGACCCCCGCTTTGAGTCATACAATTCTTCGGGTTTCGTTTACAAAGACAATCTGAAGACCCTGCTCTTAAAGTCAAGGCACAAGGCTGAAACTGAAATCGTTCGCCTTACATATCGATAAAAATCTCAAAAATTTTTAAAAATGTGAGCAAATTTTAAAAATATATGATATAATCATTCTTAGACGCTCTGAAGTCAATTCTTATTCGTCAGAACTTCGGAGCTGTGGAGTTTTTGTGAGCAAGAAAGATTTTCCTAAAATTCATTTTTACGATCAGGATTTTGTTGACATTTATGACAAAACCTGGAACTGGCTTTCCGATTCCTGGATTGACCCAAAGACGGGTGAAATTTCTCCAGACGGCATTTTCGTGCATCCAAACGAAGCCCAGTTGGTCATCAATCAGGCTGAATCCATCTTCTCTACTTTCTTTTTGGTCTATTCAAACAAGAACTACACGGCCGAAACCAACCTTGATTTTCTCTACAAAAAACAGGAAGCTAACGGCGCAATCCGCTGGAAGTACGATCTCAAAACTGGTGCGCCTATCGTAGACAGCGAAAACCCGGAAGGAATAGGCTTACCCCTTTTTGCCTGGGCAGAATTCAACCTCTACCACAAACTGGCAAACAAACGCCGTGTCAAGGAAATCATGCCGGTTCTTCAGAACTACATGAACTGGATAGACGAAAATTTCAAAAAAGAGAACGGCTTGTATTCAGTTCCGGCTAAAGCCTGCGGCATGGAGAATTCTCCACGGCCAAACGCAGTTTATCCTGTTGATTTCAACACCTGCATGGCTCTCAACGCCCTTAACATGAGCTCTCTCGGAGACATTCTCAACGACAAGGAACTCAGTTTCCAGTACAAACGAATGTATTTCAGCCTCAAAACCAGAATCAATTCCCTTCTCTGGAATGCTGAGACAGGTTTTTATCACGATTTGGACGCAGACGGCAATCAGCTTCCTCAGAAAACCATTGCAGGATTCTGGCCTCTTCTGGCAGAAATTCC
>DGTW01000328.1 GCA_002393835.1 Treponema sp. UBA4326 | reverse complement strand
CGTTTTCTTCGGATGCGATTCCATTGGTAAAAAGATGGGGCGGAAGATGGAGCAGATTGAAAATCTTTTTTATGGCAACGATGTATTCATCCTTGTCCTGTTCAAAGAGAAGAATCGGAATGTTTTTCTTGTATAGGAGATAGAATCTTTCCATATCTGTCAAATGACCTTGCAGGAGGCAAGGTTTTAAGCAGGGCGAGAATTTTCTGAAAGAAAATTCTCGTCAGAATAACAAAATCCATGGATGGATTTTGTTATTCAAATTATCGGCTCATTTTTGCGAATGTCAAGGGAAAATAGGAAAATATCGGCTCAAAATTAGACAAAATGAGCCGATAAAAGAGCATATTTTGCCATTTTATCGGCTCATTTTGTCTTGGTTCAGCTGTCGAGCCAGCCCCGGAGCACATTGGCCACATCTTCCGGGCTTTTGGGAATTTCTTTTTTGAGGGATTCGAGATTGTTATCTACCATAAGAAAACCGCCCTCTTGAGGAGCGACTTCACGGTAAATTCCTCGCAACTCGCCGAATTTTTTGACTTCTTCGAGGACAGCCGTTTCGCGCTGAACATGGAGGAGATTCTTTGGGTTGTAGCCACCGAGGGAAAGAATATTCCTGCTGATTTTGTTCATTTGGGCGGGAGAAAGATTGAGAATTGAAAGAATTTTTTCACTTGCTTCTGAGCCAAGTTCCGTCAAAAGGATTGCTATTTTTTCGTAACCTGTCATTTTTTCCCCCGTTCTTTAAAATCTATGATATAATACTTGTGGAGAAAATTCTACAGAGTCGAAAAGGAGCAAAAAATGAAAAAATATATAACAATCAGTCGTGAATATGGATCAGGCGGCCGTTTAATTGGCAAAATGGTCGCAGAGCAGCTGGGCTACGCTTTCTATGACCGTGAAATAATCGACATGGCGGCAAAAGAAAGCGGGCTTTCTGCGGAATTCATCAAAAAAACCGAGCAGAACCTTTCTTCAGGCTGGCTTTACAACCTTCTTCTTGGAACAAGCTATGCCGGAACAAGTGCCAGCGCTGTCGGCCAGCCACTTGGGCAGACTAATCTTCCCCTGGCAGACCAGATTTTCAATGCTGAACGCAAAATCATCCTGGATCTCACAAAAGAGCCTTGCGTCATCGTAGGCCGCTGCGCTGACTACATTCTTTCAACTTCTAACCAGATAGACAACAAGGACCTTCTCAATGTCTTCATCTATGCTGATATCGAGGCAAAGGTCAAGCGAATCGAGGAAATCTACAAAGAAACAGAATCCTGTGCCAAAAAAACGATTATTCAAATCGACAAACGACGTGCAAACCACTACAACACCTTCACGGAGAATATCTGGGGCGACCGCAAGAACTACGACATGATGATAAACAGCTCTTCGGCCGGACTTGAAGCAACGGCAAAGTGGATTGTCGAACTGGCCAAACTTAATCAATAGGTCAAACCAAGGCATGAACGAAAAAAACAAGATAATAATGGAGGAATACCGCGAGCAAAAGCCAGACTTTGAGCGGCTTGAAAGCGAGGTTGTTTCCATTCTGCAAAGCATCGCCGACAAGTGCAACATCCGGATTTATGCGATAAATCATCGAATTAAAGAAGAAAAAAGCCTTGCCGGTAAGCTAGAGCGAAAAAGCGACAAATACTCCTCACTTTCCGACATCACGGATATTCTGGGAGCCAGGGTTGTATGTTTCTTCTCTGATGATGTCGATAAGCTGGCCGCTAAAATCGAGGAAAACTTCACCGTGGACTGGGAATCTTCAATCGACAAGCGCAAGTACCTCAATGTAAACGCTTTCGGCTATCTTTCCCTTCACTATATCTGCTCTCTCAAACAGGACGGCGATTATCCGGCGGAGCTAAAAAACAAACGCTTTGAGGTTCAGATGTGCTCTCTCATTCAGCATATCTGGGCTGTAATGGAGCATGACCTGGGCTACAAAACCAAATATGGCGTTCCAAATGCCGTCCGTCGGGAATTTTACCGGCTTGCGGGTCTTCTTGAAATTGCAGACGAGCATTTTGTGAATATCAGGAACAGGGTTTTTGAATACACAAAGGACGTTCACCAAAAAATAATCAAAGATATGGCAAACGATGTTCCGATTGATTCTGTCTCGCTCGAAGAATACATGTTCAACAGCAAGAACATGCAGTCATTTCTGGCGGCAATTTCCAATATCTGTGAGGCCGACATTACACAGGAAAGCCCGGAAAATTATCTTGAACAGCTTGAATGGCTCAAAAAGACTACAATCGGCGACTTGCAGAAAATGCTGAGCGACAATTATTCCCTTGCCCTGCAGATGATTTCAAAACGCCTTGCGGTGGCAGACCTGGATATTCTTTCTTCTACTGTTGCGTTAAGGTTTTTGTGCCGGGCCGAGCTTATTCAAAAGCACTACAGCGAGGAACTTATGGCAGATTTCTTTATGATTTCAATGAAGAATCGTGAGCGTGCCGAGCGAAACGCAAAGAGTCTTTTTGAAGAAAGCAAACTTTTAATGGGCAAGTAGTTTTTGCAAAAAGATTTTTATGACAAGTCTCTCCGCAAAAGATAAGCACCCTTGAAAAAAAAACTCCAAAGTGGCTTAATATGGCTATGAATTACACAATCAAAGCCAGCCAGTCTTTGGCAGACATTTTTTCAAAAATTTCTCCATCTAGTGAGCCGATTCATATTTTTCTTGAAGACGGTGAGCATAAGGGGCTGGAACATGAGCGGATTTTTTACAATCTGCCAAATCCACTTGTAATCGAAAGCGTTTCCGGGGAAGCCTCTAAATGTGCCTTGCGCGGCGAAAATTGTGAGGCCTTCCACAAAGATACTGAAAACCGTGCCGTGCTCACTTTTGGCGAAAAATGCACTTCCGTAACCCTCAAAAATTTTACAATCGAAAACACACATGTAAAAACTTGTGATGACGCATCACTTGGAAATCAGGCGGAGGCAATCTGCTTTCACTGCCAGACGGGAAAACTTTTTTGCGAGGGAATGTCTTTCATAAGCCGTCAGGACACAATTCATGTAAAAGGAATCTCTCACTTCAAAAAATGCTATGTCACTGGTGATGTGGATTATATATGGGGCTACTGCAATTATTCAGTTTTTGAAAAATGCACCCTCCACACCAGAAGCGACAACCGTGGCTCAGACAGGCCTGCCTATGTTTTGCAGAGCCGGGCATGGAACTCAAAACCAGGCTTTGTTTTCATCGACTGCGACTTTACGGCCGAAAACAGGGGAAAAAATGCCCAAATCTTCATTGGACGCTCACAAGGAACTGGAAAGCCAGACAGCCTTGACCGCTGGGATTCCATTGCCCTGATAAACTGCCGAATTTCTGATTTGTACGACACCGCCCTTTGGACTGACGAGGACGGAACGAGGGCTGTTTATCCAGAAAAGGGAAGCGCTATGACCGGCTGGCGGGAATATGGCACGAAAATTCTTCACGAAGACGGAAGCCTTTCTGAATATGACTCAAAATTGCAGGAAAAGCACGGCTACACCATGACGAAAGAAGAAGCCGAAAAACTGCTCGCCTCCTTTTAATCGCAAAAATGCAAAATCATATCAAAATCTTGTCTTTTCAAGGCGGAAATAGTGTATATAATAGTAGAATCTAAAAAAGTGAATATGAGGATTTGCTATGACAGAGATTAATATCAAGGACTTTGGTGGCAAGAACGACGGTGTTTTTGACAATACCAATTCATTTAAGGCCGCTTTTGAAGAGCTCGCAAAAAATGGCGGCGGAAAATTAATCGTTGAAGAAGGAACCTGGCTCACAGGCCCAATCGATTTAATCAGCGATTCAACTTTGGAACTTAAGGAAGGAGCAGAGCTTTCTTTCGTTACGGATCCAAACGCCTATCCTCCGGCATTCACTCGCTGGGAAGGTGTTGAGTGCTATGCAATGCACGCCCTCATCCGCTCGGCAGACGCAAAAAATGTAAAAATCACGGGCCGGGGCACAATTAACGGAAACGGAAATGCCTGGTGGGAGCTAAAAAAAGCCAAAAAAGAAGCTGGCCAGACCCGCCCTGTAGAACCCTATGAGCTTGCCCTCGCAAAAATGAACCCTGGCTATGAAAATCAGGCTGGCGGCGGCGGCGGCCGTGAAACACAGTTTCTCCGCCCCAGTCTTATTGAATTCATCAACTGTCAGGGAGTTGTCCTTGAAGGAGTTTCAATCAAGAATTCTCCTTTCTGGACCGTTCATCCACTTTATGTGGACGACCTCACTTTGCAGAACCTCAAAATCGAAAATCCGTACTCAGCACCGAACACTGACGGAATCGATGTTGACTCATGCACCAATGTCAAAATCCTCAACTGCTATGTCGCCGTTGGTGACGACGGAATCTGTCTCAAATCTGGCTCAGGCCCGGACGGAATCCGCGTAAACAAACCGACCGTAAATGTAACGATTAAAGACTGCACAGTTCGCTTTGCCCATGGCGGAATCGTTCTCGGCTCTGAGACTGCAGCCGGAATTCAGCATGTTCACGCAGAGAACTGCGATTTGAGCGGAACTGACCGGGGCATTCGAATCAAGAGCCGACGAGGACGAGGCGGAGACCTCTACGACATCGAGCTTAAAGACCTGGTAATGGACGACACTCTCTGCCCGATTGCAATGAACATGTATTACAAGTGCGGCGTCACAGACCAAAAGTCACCTCTCTTCTCTCTCGAAAAACAGCCTGTCACCAGCGAAACACCACGCATCCACGATGTAAAAATCATCGGCTGCACTGGCAAAAACTGCAAGGCCAGTGCCGGCTTCATCGTCGGTCTTCCAGAAATGCCAATCGACAACCTGGAAATCCGGGACTGCCACTTCACCACAGACGAATCTTCTGACCGCTCACCAATGGAAAGCGACATGTTCTACGGTCTGCCTGAAGTAAGCGTAAAATCTTTCCGAGTGCGAAACGCTCCTGGAGCTAAATTCGAGAATGTAAGGATTGACGGTCCAAAAGAAACATTCATTTACGAGTAGATTTTTATACAAAATCTGCCGATAATAATAGCACTCGCACTCTTTGCGGGTGCTTTTTTGTTAAAAGTGAGGACACAATGAAAAAATCATTCAAATTCTTCTTTTCAATTTTTGCGCTTAACCTCCTTCTTTTGGGAAGCGTCTTTGCACAGGGCTATCATGTCTGCGTGGCTTCTTACAAGCAGCTGAAAAATGCAGAGAATATGGTTCAAAAGCTTGAAAAACAGAGCGTGTCAGCTGTAATAAGCGAGAGCAAAGTTAATAATCAAAGCTATTACCGGGTTCTGCTGGAAAAAGAGTTCAAGAAAATCGACGATGCGCGAAAATATCGTGATGAAGTCAAAAAATATTCTTTCGTAAAGGAACTTGGCCTGAAAGATTTTTGGGTTTGTAAGAGCGATAAAATTCTCTCAAAAAAAGCCGTTGTCAAAATCGTGACAGTACCAGCTCCAGTGCCGAAAGTTGAGCCTAAGCCTGAAGTAAAACCCGAGCCAAAACCAGCTCCACTTCCAGAGCCGGAGCCTGCCCCCCTGCCAGAACCGGAGCCTCTTCCGCTTCCTGAACCAGAGCCAGAGCCGGAGCCACTTCCTGAGCCAGCTCCCCTTCCTGAAGTTGATGTAATGAACGAAGTCGCACCAGAGCCAAAAGAGCTTGAAATGAATGAAAAAGCCGTTCTTTCAGAAAAAACGCCCTACTCTGTGCTTGTGCGCTCATATAAATATTCTCAGTTTGCTGAAAATGACAAAGCCCGCCTGGATGAGCTGGGATTTGAGCCTTACCTTCTCAACACATTTGATGAGCAGTCTTTCTTTGCCTTCAATATTCATGTGGGAGCTTTCGCCACAAAAGAGGAAGCCGAGGAATTGCGCTCTCAGTTCGATGACATGGGCATAACTGACACTCAAATTTCTGATTACATGGAAATTGAGAGCAAAATCAAGCGATATGACGAAGTTCTCAGCCAGGAAAAGGTCACATTTGATGACGGTCTTTCTTCAATTCCAAGCAGCCTGCCAGATTCTGTGAAAAAACTCATTCAGCATTTCCCGGCAAACAAAAATTTCCCTATCAAAGAAATTTCAATTCTTGATTACGATCTCTACCGTCTCTGCGAAGACAAACCTGATACTGAAAAAGCAATCATGGACGCAATTTCTTCTGAAGAAAGCATTCACTCTGCCCTTCTTGCAACTTATAAGGACGAACTCTACAAAAAAGAAGTTGAGATTTTCCTTGTTAATGCAACGAATTTCGATTACAAAACAAGTTCTTTGACCCCAGTTGAAGAAATGAGTTTTGGCGAAGGTAAAGAAAGGTTCGAGTGTTCAATTTTTGATGTTGACGGAGAATTCATCCTTAATGGAACTAATCCACAGGAAGGACTTTTCTTGACGATGAAGTCAAAGGATTTTTCTAAAGAAGAATTCCTCACATTCATTACTGAGTCTTTCACATCTTCATCACTGAGCATTTATCCGCAGATACGAAGAACACTTCTGGTTCTTCCAAATGCCAATGACAGCGTACAGAGAGATTTCGTAAGCTTCTCTTTCAAAAAAGTTGATGACAAATATGCCGCTGAGCGAAACTACATTGACTGGTCGCTTCCAATCGTTGGCCACTATCTTGCAGAGACGGCTTATGTTCAAAAAAATGCCCTCGTCTGCCTTGGATTCTACGATTTGGAATATGACTTTAACTCAAAAAGAATCCATCAGTATTTCAAGGATAACAAAAATAAGAGCGAAGTTTCTGAAAACAACCAGCCTTTGACTCTGAATGGCATTGACGGCTGGTACTTCATTGACAAAAATCTGAAGGAGCTTTCTCTTTCAACAAAATCTTACATCATTGCGATTGATACGCTGGCTTCAAGCCAAGTCACAAAAGACGATTTGATTGAAGTCGGAAATGACCTTCGAATCTGGAAGAAGGCCCCTGTAATTGACGCAAAGTAAAGCTGAATGAAAATTTTTTTCCCAAAGATTTTTTCGCTTTTTCTGCTTCTCCTTTTAAGCTTGCCTTCGTTTTCCCAGGAAGACAGGGGCAGTTCAGGAGCTTCCTCCTTTAATTTTTGGGGAAGCGGGAAAACCTTTGCTTTGAATCCTCTTACGGATTCGGCTTTGCTTGGAACAGGCCTTCTTCTTTCAGGCGGAGATTTGATTCTCGATAATGCGCTCAAGCTGAACAGGCAGGAATACAAGGGAGAGTTTTACGACAAGGATGATGTGAATTCTTTCGACCGTTTTTTCATGCAGTCATATTCAAAGAAACTTGATTTGGCCGGGGATTTGCTGCTTGTGGCTACAATGGCCACTCCTGCCGTTCTTGCGACGACAGAAAAGGAAGAATGGCTGACTTGCGGCGTGATGTATGCAGAGACTCTCTTAATCGCAAACGGAATCAAGGAAATCACGAAACTTTGCGTAAATCGAGCCAGGCCTTATATGTATTACGATTCTGAAACTTTCCCGGAAAGTGATGTTGATGACGGTGACTGGGCGAATTCTTTTCCGTCCGGGCACTGCGCTATGGCCTTTGCAGGAGCAACTTTCACCAGCTACACTTTCTGTAAATATTTCCCGGATTCGCCCTGGCGTTTTCCTGTGATTGGAAGTTCCTTTGCTATGGCGGCTGGAACTGCCGCTTTAAGAATTGCAAGCGGAAACCACTTTATGACGGATGTCCTGACAGGTGCTGCAATAGGAAGCGCTGTAGGTTTTCTTGTTCCCTGGCTCCATACTTTCAATACAAAAAATGATTTGAATTTGGCTCTGCGTGCAGACGGAGTTTCAATCGCTTTAAGATTTTAAGGGGCGTTGCGGGGTGTCCCCGCAGAAGGGGTAGCGACCAACGAAGTGGGCGCGTAGGGGAAGGCTTTCCCCTCCTTAACTTAATGTCTTTATAATCAATTCCGAGACTTTGACCTTCTTTGCGCCGGTATCCATTGCTTCTTTTTCGATGTAGTGGTGGGCTTCGGCCTCGGTCATGTCTTTTACCTGCATTAAGAGCATTTTCGCACGGTTTACGATTCTGATTTCTTCCATTTTTTCTTTAAGCTGAATTGCCTTACTGGAAAGAACCTGAACCTTGTACTGAACGGCGATGGCCACTTTTATCATGTTGTAAAAATAGAACTGGTCGAATTCCCTCGTCAGAGTGAGGACTCCGTAGCCTTCGACCTTGTAGCTTATCTGGTCAAAATGTTCCTGGGGAGTCAGAAGCAAAATCGTGCTCGACGAATCTGAAATGTCAACGGCAAAATCCGTGCCCTCGCCATCAGCAAAATCTACGAGGACAATATTGAAGCTTCGCTCGTCGCATTTACGGCGTGCCTCATTGAAATCCTGGCAGACAGAAAGCTCAAACATGGGGGGAATGAGCATAATATTCACAAGAGAAGAAATTTTCGTGTCTTTTGTCACAAGAAGGACAGAATAAGTGTCACTTGTCACTTTATTTCTCCCTCAGCTTATCCCAAAATCGATTTCACAAAATCACTTTTTTCTGCTATTTCCCTAGCCTCTTCCAGAGTATCAGGAATAGTCTTGTAGCTTACTTTTTTTGCGACTTCCTTATCAAAAAGATTTTCCGTGGCCGCCTCGGCTGCCCTTAAATTGCTTTTTATTCCGTCGATGGCGGCATGAATCAAAAGGGTGAAGGCGATGTAGGGATTACAGGTTGAATCCGGCGTTCTGATTTCAATCCGTGTTTTTTCACCGGCTGGAAGGCGGACTATGGCAGAGCGATTTTCCCGTCCCCAGCAAATAAAGTGGGGTGCCTTTGCCTCGCCAAGACGATTGTAGGAATTCTCGGTTGGATTGAGATAATATGTGATTTCTTCGATGTGTTTGAGAATTCCGGCAAGGATGTTTTCGTTTTTTGAAGGGTCTGAGCAAGAAATGTTGATGTGCATTCCGCTGCCCGGCTTTTCTTGAATTGGTTTTGGCGAAAAATCGGCATAGAGACCGCTTTCTGCGGCCTTTGTGCGGACAATCCATTTAAAAGTAGAGGCATTGTCAGCCGAAGTAAGGGAATCAGAGTAATGGAAATCCACTTCATTCTGACCTGGCCCCTCCTCATGGTGGCTGGACTCCGGCGTGATTCCCATCTGTTCCAGTGTGAAGCAGATGTTTCTGCGGATATTCTCGCCCTTGTCTTCAGGAGCAATGTCCATGTAGCCAGCCTTGTCAAAAGGAATTTTAGTTGGCTCGCCATTTTCGTCCAGCTTAAAAAGATAGAATTCAAATTCCGTGCCGAATTGGAGGTCAACGCCACATTCAGCCTTGATTTTTGCAGCCGCTGTTTTAAGAAGATAGCGGCAGTCTTTTTTGTAGGGGCTGCCGTCGGGATATTTAATGTCGCAGAACATGCGGATTACTTTTCCAGCACTTGGCCGCCATGGAAGAACAGAAAGAGTGGAAGGATCCGGGTATAAAAACAAGTCTGATTTATTGGCCTCTTCAAAATCAGGAATTGCTGAAGCGTCGAAAGAAATTCCTTTTTCAAAGGCACGGGGAAGCTCGCTTGCCATAATGGTAGCATTTTTCTGCTTGCCAGAGAGGTCGAAATAGGCAAGACGGACGAATTTTACATCCTCTTCTTTTACATAGTCCAAAACTTCTTCTTGAGTATAAAGCATAATTTCTCCATAACAAAAAAGGCCGTAGACTTTGCGCCGGATGACAATTACAGCGAAAAACCTACGACCTCTTTGCCGTTAATGACAATATCTTATCGGTTTTTTGGTGATTGTGCAACAAGCAGGTATAAAATGTGCGTGCGGATTCTTCATGATTCTCTATGATTCTTGAAAGTCTGTCAAAAAGAGTATATTTTATAATGCAGTAAAAAATCAGGAGTTTTTCTATGGATAAATTCTTCAGGCTTTCTGAGCGCAAAACTACTGTGACCCGGGAAATCGTCGGCGGTATCACAACATTCCTCGCAATGTCCTATATTCTTGCGGTTAATCCGCAGATCATTTCAGATTCTGGAATTTCATGGGGTGCGGCCTTTACGGCTACGGCACTTTCTTCTACAATCGCCACACTTGTCATGGCTTTTTGCGCAAATCTTCCTGTGGCGCTGGCCCCTGGGCTTGGAATCAACGCTTTCTTCACTTACACCGTTGTTCATGGCATGGGTTGTACACCAGCATTCGCCCTTACTGCAGTCTTGCTTGAAGGTGTCCTTTTCGTAGTTCTTTCTATATTTGGAATCCGTGAGGCACTGGTCAATTCTATTCCTCTCACCCTTCGAAAAGCAATTGCTGTCGCACTCGGCCTTTTTATTGCACTTATTGGATTTGCAAATGCCGGAATTTTGACAAATCAGGCAGGAACACCGGTCGCATTCGTCAATTTTGATTTGGAACATTCTTCAGCAATTGTCGCAATAATTGGTCTCATCGTCACAATTATTTTAGCAATGAAAAATATACCGGGTGCTATTCTTTTGGGACTTGTCATTACAACAATAGTCGGAATTCCATTTGGTATCACAACGATTCCAGAAGGATTCTATCCTTTCTCAAAACCTTCAGCTCCGTATTTTTGTAAGTTTGAGTGGACAAATGTTATTTCGCTCAAATTCTTCATTGTGTTCTTCACATTCCTCTTTACTGACCTGTTTGATACAATCGGAACTTTTGTTGGTGTAGCAGAGCAGGCCAACTTAAAAGACGAGAACGGCACGATTGTCAGTGCAAAGCGTGCACTTCTTGCTGACGCTACAGGAACGATTGCCGGAGCATGTCTTGGAACTTCAACCGTCACAAGTTTCGTCGAAAGTGCCACAGGAATCGCCGCCGGTGCAAGAACAGGCCTGGCTTCAGCGGTGACAGGTCTTCTTTTCTTTTCGGCACTCTTCTTAAGCCCGGTTTTCGCATTGGTTCCGCCTGCTGCTACTGCTCCGGCATTGATATTTGTCGGCTTTATGATGATGCGTTCTATAATCGGAATTGATTTCCGCGACTTCTCTGAAGGAATTCCGGCTTTTATCACGATTGCCGTAATGCCATTTTCTTATTCGATTTCAAAAGGAATTATGATGGGCATGATTTCATTCATCTTGTGCAAAAGTGTTGCAAAAAAAACAAATGAAATTCCCCTTGTCACATGGATTTTAGGCGCAGTATTCCTCTTCGATTTTGTATTTGAGGCAGTAAAGTAAGTTTTGTTAAGGCCGCTCCTTTTTGGGGCGGTTTTGTGTGTGGGGGGACAATTTTAAAAATCTAGTGTAAAATTTTAGGTAACAAGGGCAGAATGCCGCTATTTTTGGTCTTGTTTTTTTATCGAGGTCCAGTTTGCTTCAGTTAAAAACAAAAAAACACTCAAGGCTTGAGTGGTCTGTTATAGCGGGGGCAGGACTCGCCCTATTATTTCTGCTGATTCCTTTTATAATGTGCGTATGGAATATTCATATTCAATTCAACCAGCAAAATGGACTGCTGTTGATATACCGGCAACCTCGAGACTCCTAAAAGAGCTGCGCAATAAAAATGGATATAGCGTAAAGCATCTGCAGGAAATATTTGGTTTTGATGACAGCGGAAGCTGGCAAACTTGTATACACCAGTAGCAATCTATGCCTGGGAAAATGAAAAGTGTAAGAATATTCCGTGTATCGAAAACTTTGATATTTTGTCGAAACTTTATAAATGCCATGTTGAAGATTTGTATGTTCTGAAGCAGATTGATTTTTCTGATTTGCAGGTGCGCGAAAATACTCCCGAATATGGAACTTACAGAACTCTAGTTAATCAATTGCTTGAAGGGCTGGCAGATATTGAAGAAGGTCACGTTCAGGATTTTAATGAAGCAATGAAAGAAATCAGAAATGAACTTGAAATATGAGTCGGTCACAATTTGTTACCAGTTGAAAAGGAAAACAGTTTTATGGGAATGCGAAGATTATTTATCATCAGAAAAGATTTACATCT